>JAHHUB010000052.1 GCA_020024175.1 Oscillospiraceae bacterium
CCTGTGTATCTGATCATTTTATTGTGGCAGGCGGGACATTCCTCTGCGGCTTCACTGCTGTATCCGCAATAATGGCACATCAGTTTGTTATTACTGCTGTGAAAATGCAGAGGAACAGAACAGTTGGGACATTTTATGGTTTCACCACAGGCGGAACATTTAATCATAGTGTTGTAACCACGTCTGTTTAAAAGCAAAATAGACTGTTCATGCTGTTTGAGATTGATGTAAAGCTCCTCCATCACCGTTTGGCTTATGGCTGAAACTGAATTTTCTACAATGCTGTCCTTCATATCTACCATATAAACATCGGGGAGAATGGCATTTTTATATCTTTCTGTCAGTTTAATCAGAGCATATTTATTATTTTGTGCATTATAATAGCTTTCTATACAGGGGGTTGCCGAGGACAAAAGCAGCAGACAGTTATGATATTTACATCGGAAAGATGCCACATCTCTGGCATGAAACCGGGGTGCAATTTCCGATTTATATGTGTGCTCATGTTCCTCGTCCATAACAATAAGCCCAATATTTTCAAGGGGAGCAAATACCGCAGATCTTGTACCTACTACTATTTTAGATTTGCCGTCGCGTATTTTTTTCCATTGATCCCGTCGTTGACTCATGGTAAGTCCGCTGTGAAGTATAGCGGTTTTGTCGCCGAAACAGCGGAAAAATTTTTCCATGGTTTGTGGGGTCAGGGAAATTTCCGGAACCATAACAATAACATTTTTCCCCTGATTTACAACATATTCAATGAGCTTCATAAACACACTGGTTTTACCACTTCCTGTTACACCATATAACAAGGCAGTTTGTGATTTTCCACTGTTACAGAGATTTTTTAGTTTTTCATAGGCGGAATTTTGTTCCTCATTCAGAATAATTTTATCTTTTTCTGAATATTCACTGCTGTAGGGACTGCGGTAAACTTCCTGTTCAATAAACTCTCCATAACCACTTTTTACAAAATTTGTAATAACTTGTTTTGTAACACCTGTGTAATAGCAAATTTCTTTAACAGAAGCAGGGTTGCTTTTTTGAAGCATATCATTGACAAGTTTCTGTTTTTCAGTCAGTGGTTTTTTTATGGTATTATTTTGAGTGAGTTTTACCATAAGAGCTTTTTCGTTTTGAATTTTGCTTTTATCGGAGTTGATTTCTGAAATTATGCCTTTTTCCACAAGTTTTGTCAAATCTTTGTCATATTCTGTTATGGATAAAGCTTTGCAAAGTTCTTTTTTGGAGGCAGTATTGCCTTTTGCAGTCAAGTAATCCACAATATCCAAGGCTTTTTCTGAAAAGTTTTCATTATAGGGAGGGGATATGAGCAATTTTAATTTGCTGTCAAGTATAAGTCCCACACCTGAGGGGATAAGCACTTTTATAGCATCAAAATAAGTGCAGAAAGTGTATTTTTTCAGAAATTCCATAATTTCCAATGCTTCTTTATTTAAAATTGGTTTGCTGTCCACCTGTGTGGAGATGGGTTTTAGATTTTCTCTGTCAAGACTTTCGTAAATTTCGGTACACAATGCAGTTCTTCTTTTGTTATAGCCTCCGAAAGGCACTGTTACACGACAGCCAGGCTTTAGGTCAAAACCACTGTTTTGAGGGATAAAATAACTGTATTTTTTGTCAAAAGTTATGGTAGCTTTATCAATGACAACTTGTGCAATTTTATACAAATCAATCCCTCCTTTAAAGTGCTTATAAGGAAAAATCCGCCATAAACCTTTTATTCGATTAATGGCGGTTTATATTAAACTAGAACTGAGAAAAATCAGCTCTGCACTTTCCTTTTGCAAACTCATCTACAGCCATTTTAACAGGCTTTTCTTCACAGATAATTTTGTTTTCATCAATTTCATCGGAAATTTCTCTTGCTCTTTTAGCCACAGCCACAACAAATTTGTAGTAGCTGTCCTTTTTGCTGATAATCTGATACATAGCTGGTTTTAACATCATAATAATTTTCCTCCTATCATATAAACCGAATTTAAATAAATTTATTTTATACTTTTTTCGATACTCTCCAAAATATTTTGATTTTGTGAAGAAAGACATCTTGCACCCTCAATTATATAATTAAGTTTTTCTGCAGCCTTTTCAATATCATCGTTTACTATTACATAGTCATAATTTCTGGCGGCAAGAAGTTCTTTTTTGGCAGTTTCCATGCGTTTTTCCACAGCTTCGGGAGTTTCTGTCTGTCTTTTGAGAAGTCTATTTTCCAATTCTTCATAAGATGGAGGCAAAATAAATATCAAAACAGCCTCTGGACATTTATTTTTTATCTGCATAGCACCCTGAATTTCTATTTCCAACACAACATCAAAGCCTTCGTTTAATTTGTCATAAACAGCTTTTTTAGGTGTTCCGTAAAAGTTGCCGCTGTAACTTGCATATTCCAACATTTCACCGCTTACAGCGGCTTTTTCAAATTGTTCTTTTGTAACAAAATAATATTCTCTGCCATGTTCCTCACCAGGACGGGGATTTCTGGTAGTGGCAGATACTGACATTTTCATTTGAGGTGCATTTTCTTTGTATTTTGCCAAAACAGTGCCTTTTCCCACTCCTGATGGGCCGGAGATTACTAAAAGTAAACCTTTTTTGTTCATTTTATTCATCTTCTATTCTTCCGTATTTTCTTCGTTTAATCTGTTTGCAATGGTTTCGGTGGGGAGAGCTGATAAAATCACATGGTCGGTATCTGTGATGATAACAGATTTGGTTTTTCTGCCGTAAGTGGCGTCAATGGCACTGCCTTTTTCCTTTGCTTCCTGAGCAATTCTTTTGACAGGTGCAGAATCGGGGTTTACCACAGCCACTATTCTTTTGCTGTTTACCATACTGCCGAAACCTATGTTAATAAGTTTCATATGTTTACACCTTCATGGACTTTAATTTTATATGTTTTTTTCTAAGTCCGAAAGCTGCCAGTGTAAGTCCTGCAATGGAATATAGTTTTCTGCGTCTTTTTGCTTTTTTGTGGTCATGGAGAATGGTTTTAATCTTTGCTACAGCATAAATAGGTGCTGCCATACCTGCACATTTTAAAAGAAAATCTTTTAAGAAGTTGTTATTAGCTCCCATTGCAACAGCTTTTTCTTCATTTTCGTCCTTTTTAAGAAAAGCAGTTTTAAGAGATAAAAATTTTACACATAAAAACAAAATTCCAAATAAAAGGGTAAGTACTCCAAAAACTTTTGACAGTAGTTTATACATATCTAAATCCCGCCTTTATTCTATATTTTGTACTTGCTCTCTGATTTTTTCGATTTCCGATTTCATATCAACTACAATTTTAGCAATGTCAAGATTTTGAGATTTGGAACCTATGGTGTTGGTTTCACGGTTAAATTCCTGAATTAGAAAATCAAGTTTTCTGCCTACAGGTTCATCATATGTCAGAAAATCTCTGCACTGTCTGATATGACTTTTAAGTCTTACAGTTTCTTCATCAACAGCTATTTTTTCCGCAAAAACAGCAGCTTCCGTTAAAATTCTGTGATCATCAATATCTTTGTCACTTAAAATTTCTTTTAGTTTTGAGTAAAGTTTTTCACGGTATTGGTTTACGGTTTCAGGGGAAGTAGCTTCTATCTGTGCCACATTTTTTTCAATAATTTCCAATTTGGAGAGAATGTCCTCTTTCATACGGCTTCCTTCAATTTCACGCATATTGATAAATCTTTCCAAAGATTTTTCAGTTACAGATTTAACATCAAGCCAAAGCTGTTCTTCATCCAAAACAGTTTTTTTAACGGTGAAAATATCTGAAAACCTGGAAATAGATGACAAAGAAATATCATCCGGAAGGTTTTCTTTTTCTCCCAGTTTTCTGAGAGATTTAATATATGCTTCTGCCAAATCATAATTTATATCAACAGAAGTTTCTCCATCGGAAACAGTAATAATATTTACACTGACATCTATTTTTCCACGGGATACATTTTTCTGAATATAGGATTTGAGCTGATCCTCCAAAAATCCGTACATTCTGGGAACTCTTGAGGAAAATTCAAAAAACCTGTGATTTACCGATTTAATTTCAACAGTTATATCTCTGCCATTAATAATTTCCTGACTTCTGCCATAGCCTGTCATACTTTTAATCATCTGTGTAATTCTCCTGTATAGTTATTGTAATTACATTGTACGATTTTAACTAATATTTGTCAAATAATTTTCTGTTTTATACAAAATTATTTTTTCATTGCATTTCTGATTGCAGTCAGTTCCGCCGGAGTAAGCTCTCTCCATGCTCCAGGCTTTAACATACCCAGTTTAATTGGACCTACGGAAATTCTTTTAAGTCTGGCAACTTCAAGTCCCACAGCTTCACACATTTTTCTGACCTGTCTGTTTCTTCCCTCAGTAATAGTGATTTGAAGAACCACTCTGCCTGTTTCTTTTGTAATAACATGAACCTGAGCAGGTGCAGTCATTTTGCCGTCAACCATAACTCCTGTGGCGAGTTTAACCAATATATCTTCATCAACATCAGGTCTTACAGTTACACGGTAGGTTTTACTGATGTTAAAGCTAGGGTGCATAACAGAGTTTGCAAAGTTGCCGTCATTTGTCATAAGAATAAGTCCCTCACTGTCCTTATCCAGTCTGCCAACAGGATAAACCTTTGCAGGAGCATCTTCACATAGTTCTGCCACACATTTTCTGCCCATTTCATCTGACATGGTGGTTACATAGCCGCGTGGTTTATTAAGCATCAAATAAACTTTTTGGGTTTTATTTGTGATATAAACTCTTTTTCCGTCAATGGCAATTATATCTTTGCCGGGGTTTATTGGGTTACCTATTTTAGCAGGTCTGCCGTTTACGGTGATTCTGCCTTCTTTGATATATTCTTCGGCTTTTCTTCTGGAAAGGACGCCGTTGTCGGAAAGAACCTTTTGAATTCTTACTGCCATTTATTACTCCTTTTCTGCCCATAACATATAAGCATAAATTATATTTACATTATTTTATCTATTTTATTTATTTTATCATATTTTTATTAAAAATAAAATGTTTTTTTGTTTTTTTGGTTAAAATTTCAGTTTTCACCGGAGAAATAAGCTCTGTTTTATATATAACTACATCACCTGAATAAATCTCAATATCTCCAAGATATTTTCCCTGTTCAACAGGGGCATAAATAATGGGATTTAATGTGACTTTTGCCTTTAAGTTTTCTTTTTCATTATCAAACAGAGGAACCAACGGTAAATCTTTGGGAACAGCTTTTAACGGTCTGTTGCTTCCCGCCACATGAACATTTATATTTTCTGTAAATTCAGAAAGATCACAGAGCTTTAATTTGTCAAAATAATACTCATAAAGTTCTTCGTGTATTTTAAAATCGTTATGGCAGTTTAAAGTTACTGTAATAAGTTCTATTCCGTTTTTGCAGGCAGTTGAAACAAGACAGCGGCGGGCATTATCTGTATAGCCTGTTTTTACACCTGTGCAAAAATCGTATTTTTTCAGCAGTTTGTTGTAGTTTACAAGTGTTCTTTCGGTGGGTGGGTTGCCCATCATCAGTCTGTGGGTACAGCTTTTACATATTTCACGAAAAAGTGGATTTTTCATGGCCTCACGGGTTAAAATTGCCATATCATAGGCAGTGGAATAGTGTTTGTCATCATCAAGTCCCGATGGTGTTACAAAATGGCTGTCATACATACCGATTTCTTCAGCGGTTTTATTCATAAGCTCGGAGAATTTTTCCTTGCTGCCGCTTATTTTTACAGCGGCAGCATTGGCGGCATCATTTCCCGACGGAAGAATCATACCCCAACAAAGCTCCTCCAAATTTACTATATCTTTATCCCTAAGTCCCATAGAGGAACCTTCTGCCGCAAAATCTTTTTCATACACAGTAAATTTTTCATGTAAATCAGGCTGATTTAAAGTTATAAGAGTAGTTAAAATTTTGGTTGTGCTTGCCATTGGAAGTTTTTGATTTATATTTTTTCCGTATAATACCCTGCCGCTTTTCATCTCCATTACAATGGCACTGTAAGCATCTACATCCTGTTTTGATGTGGTTTCGTTTATACACTGCATACTTTCAAAACCATAGGATTTAATGGGTAAAAACATAAGGGCAGCTAAAACAAAAGTTAAAATTTTCTTTTTCAAATAATTCACCTGCTTAAAATAATATTGGAATATGTGAGAAAACACATAGACATCTTAAAAAAGATATATATGTGTTATCCTGTAAGTTATTTTTAATATTATGCAGGTTTTGAAAAATCAATTCGTTACTGCTTATTTTTCGACTTTAATTTCCACTTCATCTACAGCGGTAATTTTTGCATCTTTGTTTTTGTCGTCCTTTTTAATTAAAGAGGAAACTTTGTCCATAACTTCCGGAACAAGATTTACTATTTTATCTGCTGTATTTTTACTGGTTGACATTTGAAGAAGCTGTACTTCACTGCCGTTAATTACTATAAATGCCAAAGGGTTAATTGTAACGCCGCTGCCGTTGCCGCCACCGAAAGGCTGACCGGGTTTTTGGCTTGGAATATCGCTGCCAGCAGTTACAAATCCAAAAGATACTTTTGAAATCGGAATAATAGTAATTTGTCCCACTTGAATAGGGTCTCCGATAATTGTGTTTACATCAACCAAATCACGAAGATTTTGCATGGAAGAATCCATAAGTTCGTTTACAATATGAGCCATATTAATTTACCGCCTTTTCTTTATTATTTTTATTTGTGTTAAGATATGATTTGATAAATCCCACAGCAAAACCGACTGCTGCCGAAATAACTTTTGCAGGGGAAATATAAATTCGCATTTTTACATCTATATCCTCATCCTCACTGAGAAAATCGGGGTAGATGTTTATTTTCTCCGGTTTTATGCTGATAATATTGCTTAGCATACCATATACAATAAAAAAACCTCCGTTATATTTGCCGTATTTCATAGCTGTATCAAAGGCATCATCACTTCCAATACGCCAGTTTACATTCAGTTTTCTTATTTTTATCGCACTTAAAAGTGCTTTGGTTGTTTTTTTGATATTTGGTAGCTGCTCTTTTAATGTGTTTAGAATTTCATTAAAATCAGATGATGTAGTTTCTTTTTTGGGTTTTGGTTTATTTTTTTGAGGGGATTTTTTTGATTTTTTCTTTTGTTTTTTTGGTTCTTTATCTTTTTTTGGTTTGTCATTTGGAAAAATAAGTTTTTTAAAAAATAAATATCCAAAAACCACATTATTTTTTTTGCCCAGTTCAATATCAAAATATACAGGTATGTAAAAAACGGAAACGATACATATTATGACTGCCAAAATTATAACAAATGCTTTCATTATGTCGCCTCCGTAATTTTAAATAGATTGATGTTATGTATTATCGCTTTCAAATTTTAGCTGTTCATTTTCCTGCAAGCTACTAACTTTAGGAAGTTCTTCCAAAGTTTCCATTCCAAAAGATATTAAAAAATTGTCATTGGTTTTATAGGCAATGGGTCTTCCCGGAATTTCCAGTCTGCCATGTTCTTCAATAAGGTCTTTTTCCACCAGAGAATTTACAATACTGCTGCTGTCAACGCCTCGGATTTGCTCAATATAGCTTTTGGTTACAGGCTGATTATATGCGATAATAGCCAGCACTTCCATAGCTGCCTGTGAAAGAGGAGTATTCTTTTTTACAGATACTGCGGTTTTGATGGTTTCGGCATATTCCTTGCAAGTGGCAAGCTGATAGGAGTTATTGAGTTTTAATATTCTTACGGGAAAGTCCATTTCGCACAGCTTTTTTTCCAAAGAATCAATAGAATTTAAAACGACGGGAATATCCGCCACAACAGCGGAGGCAATTCTATCATCGGATACCGGTTCGCCTGCCGCAAATAATATTGCAAAAATTTGTTTTTCTTTTTCCGAAAACATTTATTTAAGCTCTCCTGTTGTTAAATATTATTTGTTCCTGATTTTCCGTTACAGTAGTTCTCTTCGCTTTGATAAGTTCCAGTACCGCCAAAAAAGTGGCTACCATAGCAGAGCGTTCTGCCGATTCATAAAAAATACAGTCAAATTCCTGTATGGGATTTTTGTAAAGGCTTTTTAAGAGATAGATAATTCGTGAGGATACTGAAACAAATTTTTTTGCCACAATGGGAGAAAAAACCGATGCCGATGGGGGAAGGAGTTTTTGTCCTTTTCCAACTGCCGCCAAATAAGCTTTAAGCAGTTCTTTGGGGCTGTGTTTGCCGTGATAGGTTTTGTCAACATCTGTTTTTTCACCGGGGGATGTAAATATTTCCCCAAAGCGGTTTTGATTTTTAAGTTTTTCTGCCGCTTCTTTGCAGGCTTTGTATTCAAGAAGCTGGCCTGTAAGCTCAGCTTTTAGTTCTTCTTTTTCTTCTTCACTGCGGGGCAGCAGCATTACGGTTTTTATATACACAAGCCTTGCTGCCATTTCCAAAAACTCTCCTGCAGTTTCTAAATCTTTTTCGGGTATATTGTCAATATATTCCATATATTGATCTACAAGAGTGATTATTTCCACATCAAATATATCCATTTTATGTTTGGAGATAAGGTGGAGCAATAAATCCAAAGGACCTTCAAAATCGTTTAATTTGAATGATAAAGTCATTATGCCACCTATATGAAGAAAGTAATCTTGTCAAGAAACATAATTATAAATCCTGCAAGATATGAAAGTGGTGTGGTGATGATATTGGTAAACATAATAAGCACAAAGAAAATCATGGAAATTTGATTTTGATAAGCTAAAACTTTATAATAAGAATCATATGGGAGAAATACGGAAAGCATATTCCAACCATCAAGAGGAGGAACAGGTAAAAGATTAAATACAGCCAAATACACTGATGTCTGTATCATTGTAAGAACAATGGGAAAAATAAAGCCTAAAACAGAATAAAGTCCAAATCTGAAAAGCAGTTTATAAATTATCATAACAACCAGTGCCAAAATAATATTTGCCGCAGGCCCGGCTAATGAAGTACAAAAAATGCCTTTTTTTCTGTCATAGAAATTGTTGCTGTTAATTGGAACAGGTTTTGCCCAGCCAAATCCGGTAAGTAAAATAAGAATTGTACCAAATGGGTCTAAATGTGAAAAAGGATTTAGGTTAAGTCTGCCGTTATAACGGGCAGTGGTGTCTCCCATTTTTTCTGCTACCAGTGCATGGGCATATTCATGGATTGGCATAATTGCCAACAGGAAAAATGCTCTTCCCAAAAGTGTCTGTAAGTTAAGTCCGAATAAATTCATTTTGACCTCCGCTGAAAAATATTATCTGAAATTATTATTCATCCATAAATTAGACAAATATACATCTTAAATTATAACTACAATTTGTGAAAAAAACAAGTATATTTTGAATTATATATTATTAACAAAAAAAAATAAATAAATTTGATAAAAAGGCTTGCATTTACGGAGAAAATTTGCTAAAATATAACCGTTGACTTATCCGAAGCAAATTAAGGAGGTGCAGACACATGGCAAAATGCGACATCTGCGGAAAAGGTGTTACTTTCGGAATTAAGGTTTCTCACTCTCACAGAAGAACTAACAGAGCAATGAAACCAAATGTAAAGCGCGTAAAGGCAATTGTAGACGGTTCTCCTCGCCACATCAACGCCTGCACCCGCTGCTTACGTTCCAATAAAGTTACCCGTGCTGACTAGTTTTTTTAGATAAAGCTTACAGCAAACGAAGATTGAAGAACCATTTATGGTTCTTTTTTCGTTTATAAGGAAAACTTTAAAAGTAAATTAACTTTAAATTTAAAAAATTAAGCAGTTCCCTTTTTTTGGGACTGCTTAATTTTTTTTTACTAGCTTTTTTTATTGATATACAATTTCAGAAAATCATCAATGGGGATAGGTTAATTGATATAGTAAC
>JAHHUB010000053.1 GCA_020024175.1 Oscillospiraceae bacterium
TTCCCAATCTGTCAGCACCCAGTTCAATAAATGTTTCCATATCCTTAACAGTTTTAATTCCACCTGCTGCTTTAATTTTAACCTTGCCGCCGATATTTTTGTAAAAAAGCTTAATATCGTCAAATGTAGCACCACCTGTGGAAAACCCCGTAGATGTTTTAATAAATTCTGCACCTGATTTATAAACTATTTCACACATTTTTTCTTTTTCTTCTTCTGTCAAAAGGCAAGTTTCTATAATAACTTTGAGAATATTATCACCTATAGCTTTTTTTACAGCTACTATATCATTAAGTACATATTCGTAATCTTTTTCTTTCAGCTTTCCGATATTGATCACCATATCAATTTCAGTTGCCCCGTCTTCAATAGCCTGTTTGGCTTCAAAAGCTTTAGCAACTGTACTCATAGCTCCTAAAGGGAAACCTATTACAGAGCACACTGCTATTTTACCTTTTAAGTATTCTGCACAGGGTTTTACGTAGCAGGAGTTTACGCATACTGATGCTGTTTCATATTCTACTGCTTCATCACATAATTTTTTGATTTCTTCCCATGTAGAAGCAGGTTTAAGCAATGTGTGGTCTACTTTTGATAAAATTTCTTTTGTTGTCATAATATTTTTCCTCCATTAACCATTTGTTCTTTTTATTATTCTGATATCCTTGCCCTGAAATTTCATAACAAGGTAATTCCCCATAATTCTTGAAACAAATCTTTCAGTATATCTTTCCTCAAGATTTTGAATTATATCTATATTAGAACTGATAATTGTGGGTTTATTCTGCAAAAGTCTGCTGTTTATTATATTATAAAGCACTGATACAGTAAATTGTGTGGTAAATTCAGCTCCTAAATCGTCTAATATAAGTAAATCAGATTCCAAAACCAAATTCATACTGTCATCATCACTGTCATTTCCCCCACGGGAGAATTTTTCTTTTTCCAGTTTATGCAAAAGATTTTGTGCTGATGAATAAATCACATTATAGCCTTTTTCCAAAGCATAACCGGCTATGGCAATGGACAGATGTGTTTTACCTAAACCAGTCCCTCCCATAAAAAATAAACTGGGAGAATCAGGAGTAAAATCACTGGCATATTTTAAACAGTATTTATATATATTTTCCATTACATCTTTGGTAGTTTTACCTGAGTTATTTTTTATGGAATCGGGATAGTAATCCAATGAAAAATTATGAAACCCGTATTTTTTAACATCTACTTCTTCACATAACTGTTCATAGGAAAGCTCTTTTAAAAGTTCTTTTAAACAATTACACATACCATGTTCAGTTCTGCCTGTATCTTTGCAGTTTTCACATGTATATTTTATTTTAAGTGCATAAGCAGGATAGCCATTATTTAACAACAAATCAATTTTTCTCTGCTGCAAATCCAGATTTTCTTTTTCCAGTTTTGCTACAGCTTCTTCCACATTATTCGGATTTTTAAGTACAGCCATTGAAACTTTTAATCCCGCATTGGCAATTTTTCCGTCTATTGCTTTTATTTCGGGAATTTTCTCATAGATTTTGTCTTTCAGACGAAAATGTTCTTCTTTTGCTTTTGTGCGTCTTTCAATAAGTATGGAATTTGCTTTTTCACGCAATTTATCCGAATAAGCCATTTTATATGATTCCCCCTTTAAAACCCATTATTGATTATATTGTCCAAATCGCTATAGTTATATGAAGTATTGGAACCTCCACAGTTGTTAGCGGTTTTTTCCTGTGTAGCTGTTTTATACTGTAAATCTTCTTCAGCTGCTTCTTTGGCTGTTTTTATTTTTTTATCATGCCAATTTGACAGAATTTTATCCAAATAAGGAAAAGCCAGTTTGCCAGTTCTTTCAACAGTTCTCTCATAGGCAAGCTTTATCATGGCAATATCAAATCTATATTCATTAAACCATTTATCAATAAGCTTTTTCTCGGAATTTACCAAATTTCGGTCATTTATTCCAAATGCTGATTTAACTAAATTTTCTCGATTGTTTTTTTCTGTCAGCATTTTGATGTGTTTATCCAGTTTTTCATGAGTATCCACACCCTGTTCCACCCAAGAAGAAACTGTTTTCTCCACATAATTCATACTGCATTTACCCTTTGTATAGCAGTAATGAGATGCCATTAAAATATAGTCCGCTGATAAACCATAGTATGTATACATTGATACCAAACATTCCATATCCAGTGATGTAAGTGTTTTTCCTGAAAGTTGCTGAAAACTCTCTGCCAACATGGCAAGTTCTTTATTATTGGCAATATAGTTAAGCACTTCCATGCGGTCAAGTGCTGGGCGTTTTCCCGCTATTTTAAGAGGTATAACCACTTTATCTTTATCCTGTTTTTCTTCTTTTTCGGGTTCTTCTCTGTATTCAAGATGGGAAGATAAAACTTCTTCTGTTTTTTCCTCAGTCTGATTTTTTAAATCTGTATCAGTTAAAATCCCGGAATTAATCCAAAAAGTTATACTGTCCTTTATATCTTCTGTATCATAGCCTGTTATATGGCTCATTTCTTCTTCTGTGGGAAGTTTCTCACCTGAGGACAGTATAATCATCAATACTTTAAGTGCAGCCCCTGAACACATTCTTATATGTTTGTCCACCACAGATTTAGGCACTGCAAATACCGAACTATATTGATTGTAATTTATTTTGTAATCCATTCTATCCTCTTTTCTCTGTGTAAGCCATGTTAATTTAATTTTTGTAAATTAGTATGTATTATTATATCATTACCCTGTAATAATATCAAATGTTAATTTATCTTATTTCTGTAAATATAAACCCTCAACCTGGTTTCTAGTGCTATATAAAGACATTTATTTTAAAATTCGCCAATTTATACAAAATTTTTAAGTTTTTAATTTGAAAAATCTGTCGATAAAATTTAAAATAAGATTTAACTTTTACTGATTTTGTGATAAAATATATAGTAAAATATATAGTAAAGAAGGATTAAACGATGAAACACAACCGACATGACTTGCTGTTGCATGAACCCAATTTGTATAAAGCATTTTTTATATTGGCAATGCCTATATTTTTTTCAAATTTGCTTAAATCACTCCATGATATAGTGGATACCTATTTTTTGGCTAAAATACCGGATTCAGTTTCAGCACAGGCTGCTATATCTGTTTCCTGGCCATTGTTTGACATATCTATGGCTTTGAGTGTAGGACTTGCTGTGGCAGGTATTTCTGTTATAAGTCAAAATATGGGTGCCGACAGAAGAGAAGATGCACAAAAATATGCAGGACTTTTATTCACCCTCACTTTTTGCATTGGTTTAGTTGTAAATGTTGTTTTGTATTTTACTGCTCCCTATATTATGGAATGGATAGGTGCCAGTGGTGAGGTTCTTCGGTGTTCTATTATTTATATAAGGGTACGCTCATTTGAAGTCTGCTTTTTGATGATATTTACATCATATCAGTCCATGAGGCAGGCTATCGGAGATATGACTTCCCCTGTTTATCTCTCCAGTGCTTCAATTATATTAAATATTTTATTGACAGGTGTTATGGTAAAACCATGGGGAATTTTCGGTGCGGCTTTTGCAACACTTATTTCTCAAATAGCTATTGTACCTTTTGCACTTTACAATGCTTTTAAACCAAACGACAAGCTTTTTATAACTGTAAAAGATTTGACAATAGATGTGCCAAAAATGAAACTTCTTTTTAATGTGGCTGTGCCTTCTGCCATGGGACAGGCTATCAGTTCTCTGGGATTTTTAATTATGAACTCCCTGATTTTAGACTATGGGGCAGTTGTTGTAGCTGCTTTCAGTATCGGAAACAAAATATCCAACCTTCTGCTTATGCCAATGAGTGCAATAGGTACGGTTCAGGCATCTTATATGGGGCAAAATATCGGTGCCAACAACAAGGAAAGAGCTGTAAATGCTTATAAAACAGGGCGGAATTTAGGACTTATTATTTCTGTAACAGGATGCCTTATTATTTATCCATTTCGCCGACAGACACTTTCTGCTCTTACCAACAGTCCCGAAGTTTTGGAAGTAGCTATGGAATATATGTTTTGGGTATTGTTATTGCAGCCTTTGATGGGAATGTTCCAAAATTATGTGGGAACTTTTAATGGCTCAGGCAAAACAAAATACACTATGATATTTACCCTCACCCGACTTTGGGGGCTTAGACTTCCGCTGATTTGGCTGTTTAAGAATTTTACAGATCTAGGTAGGATGGGTATTTGGATGGCAATGGTACTGAGTAACTTCCTGATTTTGTTCTTAGGACATTATTTCTGGAAAAAGATGGACTTTAAATCAATTATAAACACATAAATAAAAACGCCTCTTATAAAGAGGCGTTTTTATTATTTAATTTTACTTTTCGTCCGAAGTTTTAATATCATAACTGTTGTCGTTAAAGTTTACTGTTACCACAGTTCCATCGCTGTATACAGTACGCTGCTGTTTCCAGTCATTGTTAATAAATTCATGTTTTACCATTTCACATTTTGCAACTTTTTCCTGAAGTTTTGCAACAATGCGATAACGCTCAATTTTTTCATCTATCTGCATTTTAGATGTAGCATCATCAAATGAACCGTCACAGTTTGGATATGCCCCGTCCTTGTCCATATATGCGGCACCACCATTTAAAAGTGCATAAAGCATATAGTCTTCCTGACCTTCAATTTTATCCATAAGCCATGGCAAAATCAGGCAGTCGTGGTAAACCAAATTGAACAAAGGTACAGGAATACCTTTTCTGGGACTTCCCGGTGCTTGAAGCATAAAGTCATATGGCCCATAGTGAGCAAATACAAGGCTCTTCATAGCCCAGTCAGTTACTTCTTCCGAGCTTGGGAGGATATTTTTGGAACAAAGATATTCAAAGCAGGCATTTCTGTATTCAAAACATTCTTTTCTTGTCATTCTGTGGAGCGGGTTATCACATTCGTCCCCTTCATTGCAGGTAAATACATCTAAATATGTGCCTTCCAAATGAATACCATGTTTAAGCACTTCTTCAAAGTTGCGTTTTACATAGAGAGGAGCCTGTGTGGCACAGAGCAAAGATTGTCTACCTCCTGCCCAGCGTGATACATCTAAAATAGAGCCATCTGGAGCCTGACAGGCAAACTCACGGTCAAATGTAGGAGCATCAAAGTAGTAATCACGGTATTGGTCATGAAGTCCAAACATATATCCACAATCCTTGATTGTATCTGACAGTTCTTTAAGTCCTTCCCAACCTCCTGCTTCCTTACAAGCCGGCAAATAGTCAGGGTGTTTGTTGTCATAACCCGGGTCTCCCCAACCATCCAAATGGAGATAAAGCTTTTCTATTCCTTTTTCTTTATATAGTTTAATTTCGGCGGTACGCTGGGAGAAAGGAACTAAGTGATCGTTCTTTTCAGGTTCTTCTGCATTATAAAAGTATGTACCCGGAGAAACATGGGTTTTAATTCCCTTATGTACAATGGCAGAACCTATAAGTTTATCAACCAAAGGATTTTTTGCAGCCTTTTCTGCCAAAGATGTGAAAAGACCTGTTTCCTTTACATAATTTCTGTAAACTTTACAAAGGTCATTGTAGTTGCAGTTATTGAGGAATGAATATTTCATTATACGGCGATAAGCCATTTTTCCCAAACTTGGAAGCCAACGCATACCAACATGACAATATGGACCCTTTGCAGGGTGATCAACCTGATAAGCTGCATCCCATGGGTGCTGACAAATTGCAATATATCCTGATCCCGGTCTAACCTGACCAAACCATGGCATATAAGCTGCATTGCTGCACATTTGTCCGTCAAAGCCCAGTTTTGTAACTTCATTTTCCCAAGTGTTTGGCAAAATAAGTCCCTGAAGAATATTTAAAACGCTATACCATTTGTCGCTGTTTTCATCAAATTCCATATATCCCGGCCAATACATTGCTTTTACTTCCAGACCTTCGTCATTTATAGGAATAAGTTCAAAATATATATCACCGCTTACATCTTCAATCCATACAACTGTATCAAAAGCAAAAGGAATAGCTTTTCCGTTTACCTCAAAACCGGAATAACTGCTGCGAATTCCGTTTCCCACACCTGTTTTCCATGTGCTATGACGAATAGATGAAGCCTCAGAGAAAAGAATTTCCTTATCATCTTTTGTTACAATTTTGGGTTGGTAGCTATCAGACCATTTCCATTTTTGGGAATCTGAAATTATGGCAAATGATAGTGAGGAACTGTCAAATTCCAATTTTACATTGCCATTTTCAGCTTTTATAATGCTCATTTAAAGCCCTCCTATATAAATTATATGTTATATGCTTATACAAATTTATACTATCATATATTCAATATATAATCAATCTCAAAATACATTTTATTCTATAATAATTTTCAAAAATTTCAAATTAAAGTAAATCCGTCATATTTCATAAAATATTAAGGTAATATTTTATGGTGTGTTCCAAAAACACTCTTGTATTTTATTAATGTTGTGATATACTTTTTATAGTACATGAAAAGGAGATTTTTTACTATGAAAGCTTATGAAAGATTACTAAAGTATGTTACATATCCTACTGTTTCCGACGAAAACAGCGAAACCTGCCCCTCCACTAAGCCACAGCTTACCTTGGGTGCGGATTTGGTTAAAGAAATGGAACAAATCGGAATAAAAGATGTTTCCATGGACAAAAACGGCTATGTTTTCGGCACAATTCCATCTAATATTGACAAGAAAGTTCCAGTTATCGGATTTATTGCTCACATGGATGTGGCTTCCGATGCTCCTTCCGAAAATATAAAACCTAATATCATCAAAAATTATGACGGAAAAGACATTGTCCTCAACAAAGAAAAGAACATTGTTATGAAAGTTTCCGAATTTGAATCCCTCAAAGATTATGTAGGTATGGATCTCATCACCACAGACGGAACAACTCTTTTGGGTGCAGATGACAAAGCCGGTATCGCAAATATTCTCACATTTGCCGAAAGACTTTGCAGTGATGACTCCATTAAACATGGTGAAATCAAAATCGGCTTTACACCGGACGAAGAAATTGGCAGAGGTGCTGATTTGTTTGATGTAAAGCGTTTCGGAGCTGATTTTGCTTATACAGTTGATGGTGGTGCATTCGGTGAAGTTGAATATGAAACATTTAATGCAGCTTCCATGAAAGTTACAGTAAATGGCATCAGTATTCATCCCGGCAGTGCAAAGGATAAGATGATTAACTCCATCTTGGTTGCAAACGAGTTTATATCTCTGCTTCCTGCTATGGCAAGACCTGAAAAAACCGAAGGATACCAAGGTTTCTTCCATTTAAACGGAATTTCAGGCGAAGTTGAAAAAACAGAAATGAGTTTTATTCTCAGAGATCATGATATGAGCCTTTTGAACCTCAAAAAGGAATATGCCAATAGAATCGGCGAAGAACTCAACAAAAAATACGGCGAAAATACAGTTATTGTTGATATAAAGGACAACTACCAAAATATGAAAGAAAAGATTATGCCTAACTTCCACCTTATTGACACTGCTTTTGAAGCTGTTAAGGAATTGGGTGGCACACCTGTAAGCCTTCCTGTAAGAGGAGGTACAGATGGATGCAGACTTTCCTTTATGGGTCTTCCCTGTCCAAACCTTGGCACAGGCGGTCACAATTTCCATGGTAAATTTGAATATATCTGTATTCAATCCATGGATAAAACAGTTGATTTGCTTACAAAAATTGCTGAAAAATACGCTCAAAGCAATCTGTAAAAATTAATATCAGTATCCCTTTTGCTTTTTAAATTGAAAGGATGGATCTATTTAAAAAACGGAGGAAAGATACCATGAAGAAAAAATTATTAGGATTTATTACAATGACTTTGGGGACTTTGCTTGCTGCCTGTGGTGTATACTTTTTCAAATTCCCAAATAATTTTTCAACCGGAGGCGTTAGCGGTGTTTCGGTAATACTTGCAAAACTCATTCCAGATATTTCCGTAGGTACTTTGGTACTGATTATAAACGTAGCTCTGCTGATTGTCGGCTTTATCTTTTTAGGCAGGGATTTTGGCGGAAAAACCGTTTATTGCAGTTTACTTCTATCCCTTAGCATCAACGCTCTTGAAAAATTCATCCCCATGTCGGCTCCCCTTACCAATCAGCCTTTTATGGAACTTTGTTTTGCAGTTTTGCTGCCTTCTGTGGGAAGTGCTTTTCTGTTTTATACAAATTCCAGCACTGGCGGAACCGATATTATTGCTATGATACTTAAAAAATACACATCTATGGATATAGGTAAAGCACTGCTTATGGCAGATGCTGCTATAGCCATTACCTCAGGAATTGTTTTCGGCCCGGAAACAGGTTTATTCTCTGTATTGGGGCTTGTAAGCAAATCCTTTGTAGTAAACAATGTTATGGCAGGTTTAACAGTGTCAAAAAGCTGTACAATTATTGTAAGCAAAGACCATTCCTCCACTGTATGTGATTTTATTACAAAAGAACTTCATCATGGAGCCACAGTTATGAACTCCAAAGGCTATTATACTGATGAAGAAAGAGTTGTTATTATTTCTGTAATTAATAAAGCTCAAATTCAAACATTGCGTGAACAACTCAGACTAATTGATCCAAAATCATTCCTGATAGTAACAAATACTAATGAAACTTATGGACGCGGATTTAGCATCATTTAAAATTTACATAACAAAAAGCTGTACATATTACATTTTTGTACAGCTTTTTTGTTTAAATAATCTTTTATAAAACTGATTATTTATAATATATTGCAGACAGCTATAATTATACAGTAATTAAAATGGTAAATTCTGCAATTTATTTCATATTTTCAATTTATAAACTTGTTTTTTTCTAAAATCAGTTAATATAATTGTGAGTATATCAACTACACAAGGATATTGATTAAAAAGAAAGGATAGTTTTATGGTACTAAGTTTAAATTTGTATCAAACTGTACAGTATTGCTTTACTATTTAGATGATATTCTTAAAAAGAAAATCAGCTTTTTCCAAAAATATTGTATACCGGCTCCAGTAATCGGAGACATTATTTTTGCTCATCTTGCATTGATACTTAATATTACAGGAATTTTGACATTTGAAATGGACGAAACCATGAAAGATGTTTTTCAAACACTGTTTTTTACCAGTGTGGGCTATACTGCCAGTCTTAAACTGCTTAAAAAAGGTGGTTTGCAGGTGTTAATTTTGTAGGTATTGCCACTCTCATAGTTATCGGTCAAAATCTGTTGGGTATTGGCACATCTTCACTGTTTGGATTAAATCTTCTTATGGGATTATGTGTAGGTTCTATATCCATGGTAGAAGACCATGGCACTTTTGCTTCATTTGATCCACTGTTGGAAAATATGGGTGTAACAGGAGCTTATACTGTATCCATTGCCTCAGCTACTTTCAGATTCGGTATGGGTGCTGTACCAAATGCAATAGCAAATATGTAAACAATTACAGATATATATGGTTCTGCTCCGAGAGCATTTTTCATTGTTCCAGTAGTAGGAAGTCTTTTTATTGAATTTATAAATGGATTTGTTGTTACAGGTTTTATGAATTTACTCAAATAACTCTTATAAAAAGCTATTGCTTTATTAAACCAATAGC
>JAHHUB010000054.1 GCA_020024175.1 Oscillospiraceae bacterium
ATCATTTTTCTTTATTTGTAATGCATACAATTAAAAAAAGGAGGAATGACTTATAGAGATTATTGTACATTATCCGGAAACTAAAGAAGGACAGATGGAGCTTGATAAACGTATAGCTGAATTTCATGCTATGTATGTTACAAAGTACATAGATAATCTTAAATGTCCTCTGGAGGAAAAGTTGGAACTTATGGATGCTGTTGCAGCCACTGTACTTGAATGTGAAAAGAAACAAAAATCAAATTCAGAAATTTCTTAAAAATAATTATAATATAAAAATATAAATAAAGTCATGGTCAGCATAAGATCATGGCTTATTTTAAATTTAGACAGTATTTTAAAACCACAAACTTTTCACTTAAAAGCTATGGTAATATAATGTTCATCAAATAAATTACGGAGGTGTGTTATGAAAAAGAAAATGGTTAAGCAATTTGTTATATATTCCAGAAAATCAAAATTCACAGGAAAAGGAGAAAGTGTTGAAAATCAGATTGAGCTGTGCCATCAGTATATTATGGCTCATTACAGTCAGGAGGAAGCAGAATCAGCTCTTATTTATGAAGATGAGGGATTTTCAGGCGGAAACCTTGAAAGACCTAATTTTAAGAAGATGATGAATGATTCTCACCACATGAGCTTTGCAGCTATTGTTGTGTATAGGCTTGACCGTATCAGTCGTAATATCGGTGATTTTGCAAATTTAATTGAAGACCTGGGAGAGCGTGATATTGATTTTATTTCAATAAAAGAACAGTTTGATACTTCATCTCCGATGGGAAGGGCAATGATGTACATAGCTTCTGTTTTTTCACAGCTTGAACGAGAAACAATAGCAGAACGTATTCGTGATAATCTTCATGAGCTTGCAAAAACAGGAAGATGGCTTGGGGGCAATACACCCACAGGCTATGAATCGGAAAGTATAAGCAATGTTACCATAGACGGCAAAGTCCGCAAAGCCTGCAAACTAAAAATTATACCTGATGAAATTAACTTGGTTAAACTGATTTTTGATAAGTTTATAGAAACAGGTTCCCTTACACAGGTTGATGAGTATTTGCTGGAGAAAAGGTACAAAACAAAGTTTAATAAAGATTTCTCAAGATTTGCAATTAAAGCTATTCTCACTAATCCTGTTTATATGATTGCAGATGATATAGCATATAATTATTTTATTGACAATGATGTGGATTTGTTTTCCGACAGGGTTGACTTTGACGGAATTCACGGTATAATGGCATATAACCGCACATTACAGCGTACTGGCAAAGCGAATCAGGCGAAACCGATTAATGAGTGGATAGTTTCAGTGGGAAAGCATGAAGGAGTTATTTCAGGTTCTGAGTGGGTAACAGTACAAAATAAGTTATCAATTAATAAATCCAAGTCATACAGAAGACCGAGAAGTCATGTAGCACTTTTGTCAGGAGTTCTTGTTTGCGGTAAATGCGGAAGTTTTATACGGCCTAAACTTACTAACAGAACCAACGCAAAGGGTGAGCAGATTTATACATATATGTGTACCATGAAAGAAAGAAGTCATGGCAATACATGTAATATGAAAAATGTCAATGGAAATATTCTTGATGCTAAAATTATTGATGAAATCAAAAAAATGGGTAAAAGCAGCAGTGATCTTGCAAAGCAGATAACAAAGTCTAAAAAAATACTCAGCGGAAACATGAAAGGTTATGATGCTCAGGCAGACAGAGTAAAATATCAGCTTAAAGATAATGATGAAACTATAAAAGCACTTGTAATTTCTCTTGCAAGAGCTTCAGGTACATCTGCGGAAGAATACATAATGGCACAGATTGATGAACTTCATCATCAAAATGAAATACTTAAAAATCAATATGAAGAAATTAATTTGGTTAAATCACAAAGCAAAATGGCAACTGTTGAATTTGATATTTTGAAAAATATGCTTGCAGATTTCGGTAAAAATATCGATAGTTTCAATGTGGAACAAAAGCGAGCAGTTATCCGTACATTTATAAAAAAGATAGTGTGGGACGGAGAAAAAATACATATATATTTATTCGGTCAAAACGGCGAAATAGATTTTCCTGATATTTCGGAAAATGTCGATTTAATGCATATTGGGGGGAATTCAGTGAGTCCGTTAGGTGAGTTTTTCGAATGAAATACTTATGTATTTTCGCAGCAAAAAAAAGGAAGCACAAGATGTGTACATATCAGACCCAATAGACACAGATAAGGAAGGTCATAGCTTAACCCTTATGGATATTGTGGCAGATGATTCTGATATTATCTATGATGTGGATTTAAAAATGAACTGTGATAAGCTTTATAAAGCAATGGATAAAGTTTTAACCAAAAGAGAAAAAGAAATTATAGTTAAACGATATGGATTAAATGGAGAAAAAGCATTGCAGCAAAGAATAATAGCTGATAAGCTTAATATTTCCCGTTCATATGTTTCCAGAATAGAAAAAAGGGCACTGGAAAAACTAAAATCCGAAATGGAATAGTGCCAATTTGCGGTGGATAAATTTTTTCATCAGTTTTGTGAAATTAAAAGCAGTTTTTATACAAAAATATGACAGAATAAATGTTTAATATGCTTTTATAAAAATTTCAGATGAAAACTGTAAATAAAATTATTTTAATTAAATTCAGGCTGCCCTCTTTAAACAGAAAATATACAGATGTACCTTTTGTGACAAAATACACCAAAAATTTGTTTAAATTGATAAATTTTTATTATTGCAATACTTGAAAAAGACATATTTCTCTGATATAATAAAATCAAAATTTAACAAATATAAATGAAGGGCGGTTTATAATTATGAAATTAGTTTATGAAGGCAAAACAAAAAATGTTTATTCTATGGACGATGGAAACTACTATCTTAAATTTAAAGATGATGTAACAGGTCAGGATGGTAAATTTGATCCCGGTGCAAATACTGTAGGACTTTCCATTGAAGGTATGGGTAAAAACTGTGTAAGACTTACCAAATTCTTCTTTGAAAAAATCGAAAAAGCCGGTATACCTACTCACTATGTATCAGCAGATGTAGATGACAGCTCCATGGTAGTAAAACCTGCTGTAGCTTTTGGTCAGGGATTGGAAGTTATTTGCAGACTTAAAGCTGTAGGAAGTTTCTTCAGAAGATATGGCGGATATGCAAAACAAGGTCAGGACCTTGACTACTTTGTAGAAGTTACACTCAAAGACAACGACAGAGAAGATCCGCCTATTTCCAAGGATGCTTTGTCAATGCTTGGTATTCTCACAGAAGAAGAATATGAAACACTCAAGGAATTGACAAAGAGAATTACAACTATTGTAAAAGATACTTTGGCAGAGAAAGGTGCAGAACTTTACGACATCAAATTTGAATTCGGCAGAGTTGACGGAAAAATCACTCTTATTGACGAAATTTCCGGCGGTAATATGAGAGCATACAAAGACGGAAAAGTTATTGATCCAATGGAACTTCCTAATATTTTGTTTAACTAAAAAGTATAATTTTTAATTATAGTTTAAGAATATAAAGGCAGTATATATTAAAATATACTGCCTTTATATATTTAATAAATTCCATGAATAAGCTGATTTTACGGATGTAAACTGAATTAATATTTTAGTTTTCATGGGAGTTTTGATAATTAAATTAAAAAAATTGACAAAAACACTTGCTTTTTATTATACGATGTGATAAAATATCAATGTTATATATGTATATTGGATTGAAAGAGGTGAAATATACAATGAAAAAGGGAATTCATCCTGATTACAAGCCAACAACAATCACTTGTGCTTGTGGTGAGGTTATAGAAACTTGCTCTACTAAGGAAGATATCAAAGTAGAAATTTGTTCTAAATGCCATCCGTTCTTCACAGGCAAACAGAAATTGGTTGATACAGGCGGTCGTGTAGACAGATTTAACAAGCGTTTTGGAATCAATAATAATAAGTAATTATTATACAAAACTAATGAGGGCGGTGCAATAAAATGCACCGCCCTAGTTCGCTATATAGTAAAAGGAGGCACTTATGGAGTACATTACCACCGAAGGTGAAGGAAAAGACGAATTTACAGAGAAAAAATCCCGGTTTATCGGCTATCTTACCCATGTGGAAAGCGAAGAAGAAGCTCTTTCTGTTATAAACAGAAAACGGGAAGAATATTGGGACGCTGCTCATAATGTCTACGCTTATATTTTAAGAGATGGACAGATAAAACGCTATTCTGATGATGGAGAACCTCAGGGAACAGCAGGTATACCTGTTTTAGATGTACTTCAAAAAGAAGGTTTAACTGATGTTTGTGTTGTAGTTACCAGATATTTCGGTGGTACTCTTTTAGGGGCAGGGGGTTTGGTAAGAGCTTATTCCCATGGGGCAAAAATTGCGGTGGATGCATCTTTTATAAAAACTATGTCGCCATGTACAGAAGTTTCACTGAATATAGATTACGGTTTATATGGTAAGATTACATATATTCTTCCCCGATATTATATAAAAACATTGGACAGTGTTTTTGCGGAAACAGTTAAACTGAAACTTCTTTTAAAAGATAAATATTTAGACAGCTTTAAAAAAGAAATTACAGAAATTACTTCAGGTGCTGTGGAAGTTTTTGAAGAAAATAAATACTATGATTATATTCCCGAAAAATAATTTTTGCAAAAAAAGAGGATTTCGGCAAAGTTATGCGTATAATATAAAGTAATATGTTATAAGGAGGTTCAGACTTGTGATTTCGGAAAGTTTTATAGAAGATTTAAAATATAAATGCGATATTGTTTCCATTGTATCATCCTATGTGGATTTAAAAAAAGCTTCCCGAATTTACAAGGGACTTTGTCCTTTTCATTCAGAAAAATCTCCTTCATTTACAGTGTATCCCGATACTCAGTCTTTTTACTGCTATGGCTGAGGTACAGGTGGGGATGCAGTTACATTCATAAAAAAAATCGAAAATATTGAATATTTGGAAGCTATTAAATTTTTAGCGGAAAAAACTGGTATTCCTGTTCCGGAGGACAGTCAAAATGACCGTATAATAAGGCTAAAAAAAGAAATTTTGGAGATAAACAAAGAAACAGCCAGATTTTACCACAGCATACTTCGTTCAAATGAGGGAACGGATGCCTTAAATTATCTCTTAGACCGGGGACTTTCAGGTAAAACCATAGGAAAATTTGGCTTAGGTTATGCTCCTGACAGTTGGGACAGGCTTTATAATTATCTTTCCAAAAAAGGATTCAGCGATTATGCACTGTCATCGGCATTTGTGGTTAAACCTGGGGGAAATAAAAAATATTATGATGTTTTTAGAAACAGAATTATTTTTCCTATAATAGATTTAAGGGGAAATGTCATAGCTTTTGGCGGACGCATATTAAAAGGTGATGGACCTAAGTATCTAAACTCGGGAGATACTCCTGTGTTTAAAAAAAGCAATAATCTTTTTGCATTAAATCTTGCTAAATCCAGCAAACAGCCTTTGTTTATTTTGTCCGAGGGTTATATGGATGTAATATCTATGCACCAGGCAGGATTTGACAATGCTGTGGCAACTTTAGGCACTGCTCTCACCTCACAGCAGGCAAGACTTATAAACAGCTATCGCAATGAAGTGGCACTTTGTTATGACTCTGATGAGGCAGGACAAAAAGCTACAGCCAAAGCTATAAAAATCTTTGAAGAAACCGATATAAAAGTAAAAGTTATATCCATACCCGGAGCTAAAGATCCTGATGAATTCATAAAGAAAAACGGAGCTGTCAGATTTAAGCTCATAGTGGACGGCAGTGCAGGTTCCACTGATTACGCATTGGGGAAAATTGCTGAAAAATATGATTTGGAAACCCCTCACGGAAAACTTGGATTTGTAAATGATTTTTGTAAATATATTGCAGAAATATCTTCTCCTGTGGAAAGAGATATTTATATAACCCGAGTGTCAGAAAAATTGCAGATTGACCGTGGAGCAGTAAATGAACAAGTTATAAATCTTGTAAAAAAACATGAAAATCGAAAAAAATATATTGAAAAACAGGATATAAAAATGTATACTGACAATATTCCTTCAAAAAATCGTGATCCCAACCGTGCAAAATATATTAAATATGCTTTGGCGGAGGATATGCTGATGAGTATGCTCATCCGAAATCAGGATTTTTGGAAGAAAATATCTGATATAAAACCGGAGAATTTTATCACTGATTTTAACAGAGAGATATATCGTATAATGTACGAAAGACTTTCTGAAGGAAAAGCCATTGATATAAACTATTTAGGAACTGTTTTAAATGATGAACAAATGTCCCATATAAGTTATATATTGGCAAAAAACAGCGCAGTTAACGGTGATTTAACTTTAATGGAAGAAAATATAAAAACAATTAAAGAATTTGATCCTCTCATGAATCCCAAGGCGATTTTGGAATCATCCCCTGAGGAACTCTTGAGTAAGATACAAAAAAAGCGTAAATAGGAGGAATGTATTTTGGCAATGAAAGAAAAAAAGGCATCTTTGCACGAATTATTGGAACAAGGAAAACAGAAAGGCAAACTCACCACAAAGGAAATAGAAGGTTTTTTGGATGACATCAATTATGACGGTGATCAGCTTGATAAATTCTATGATACTTTGGAAAACTGTAACATTGAGATAATTGATGACATATCTCCTATTGATATTTCAGATGATGATAAAACAGATCCAAAAGATTTGGATATTGCATTTTCTGTTGAAGGTATCAGCATTGATGACCCTGTAAAGGTTTATTTGAAAGATATAGGTAAGGTTCCTCTTCTTTCCCCAGAAGATGAAACAGAATATGCAAAAAAAATGCTGGAAGGGGATATTGAAGCCAGAAAAAAATTGGTAGAAGCAAACCTTCGTTTGGTAGTCAGCATTGCCAAAAAATATGTAGGCAGAGGCATGCACTTTTTGGATTTGATTCAGGAAGGCAATTTAGGTCTTATTAAAGCTGTAGAAAAATTTGATTATACAAAAGGGTTTAAATTTTCCACATATGCTACTTGGTGGATAAGACAAGCCATTACCAGAGCTATTGCAGATCAAGCCAGAACCATTCGTATTCCTGTGCATATGGTTGAAACTATTAACCGTGTAAAAAAAGCAAGTTCACAGCTCCTTCATAAAAACGGACATGACCCATCTGCTGAGGATATAGCCGCAGAAATCAAAATGCCTGTTGAAAAAGTAAGAGAAATTATGCGTGTGGCACAGGAACCTGTATCTTTGGAAACACCAATAGGTGAGGAAGAAGACAGCCATTTAGGTGATTTTATCGAAGATGAAAAAGCTCCTGCACCTGCTGATGCAGCATCTCATACATTACTCAGAGAACAACTTAATGATGTTTTGGAAACCTTGACTCCAAGAGAAGCTAAGGTTTTGAAACTCCGTTTCGGCTTGGAAGATGGCAGAAGCAGAACTTTGGAAGAAGTGGGTAAGGAATTTAATGTAACCCGTGAGAGAATTCGTCAGATTGAAGCTAAAGCTTTAAGAAAGTTAAGACACCCAAGTCGTGCCAAAAAACTTAAAGATTTACTGGATTAATTTATTTAAAAGGAGAAGTATATTTTTATGCAAATTACGCTAGAAGCGGATTACGCAGTAAGAATAGTAATGTGTCTTTCAAAACATACCACAAAGGTTGGGGCAAAGGAAATATCGGAGAAAACAGAAGTAACACCGAGATTTTCTTTGAAAATTCTCAGAAAATTAGTAGCAGCCGATATAGTTAAATCATATCGTGGTATAAACGGTGGTTATGAATTGGCAAAGGATCCCTCTGAAATAACACTTTGTGATGTAATTGAAACAGTTGAAGGCAGTTTATTTATATCACGCTGTTTAAATCCAAGTTTTAAATGTTATCACAAATCTAAATATTCAGGAAAATGCCCTGTAAAAAAAGTATATTGTGAAATAACTCAAATGGTACATGATAAACTATCTGAAGTAACTTTCGCAGATTTAATATCTGAAATTTAAAAAAAGAGGGAGGATTAATACCTCCCTTTTGTTATGAGGTAATATTATGAAAAATGGACAATTTCAAATTTATACAGGAAACGGAAAGGGAAAAACCACTGCTGCACTGGGTCTTGCTATAAGAGCAGCAGGAGCAGGATTTAAAGTATATATAGGACAATTTATTAAGGATATGGAATACAATGAACTAAAAGTTCTCAAAAATATTCCGAACATTGAGGTTGAACTTTATGGCACAGGAAATGGTTGTCTTATTAACAGAGATAAGGAAAACAAAGATATGGAATATGCTGTAAAAGGTGCTGACAAAATTATTGATGCAATGAACAGTGGTAAATATGATGTAGTCATTGCTGACGAAATTAATATTGCCTATCTTATAAAGGTGCTTTCAGTTGAAGAAATGCACAGAATAATAAACAACCACCCCAATAACTGCGAACTTATATTTACAGGAATGGGTGCTCCTTATGAAATCATAAAAAGAGCTGACCTTGTAACCGAAATGAGGGAAGTTAAACATTATTATAAAGACAAAGGTCTTATTTCCCGTTCAGGAATAGATCACTAAAAATAAATAAGAATAACTTTAAATCAATACCAATAGTAAAAATAACTCCTGTACATAAAATTAATTATGTGCAGGAGTTAAATTTAATATATAATTATTGAAATATATTAATTGACTTTACTTAGTGGATATGTATATCACCCATATTTGATTCTATTTTTAAAATAAAGCTGCCATTATCGGTTTTTAAATGTTTACCTGCATATTTATTTTTGTAATAAACATCTCCCATAGAAACTGATGCGTCAATTTGCGGATCAGGAAGATCAATATTTATTTCACCCATAGAATTTTCAATTTCCGCTTTATTTTTAACTGTTCCACTGATTTTGCAATCTCCAGCAGATAAATTTAAATCAGCATTTTCAAAATTACCATCCAGTTTTATATTACCCAAATCATTGCTAACCTTGATATTTTTAATATTTGCATTAACAGCAGTTATTTCTCCGGCAGATGCTGTTACAGTAACATTGTTTGCCTCTGTATTTTTAAGTGAAATGTCTCCCAAAGAGTTATTAATATAACACTCATCAGCAGAAATATCTGATATATCTATTTCTCCTGCAGATGCCATTACAGAAACTTTGTCCACCTTTGCATCTTTAAGTATAATATTTCCCAAAGAAGCATTAATGTAATATTTTTCACAGGGAATTTTGGATATATTTATATCTCCGATAGAATTATTAATATTAATTTTATCCAGTTTAACAGATTTAGGTATAGTTATAACAATTTTATAATCATAACTTTTTCTTTGTTTTAAAAAATTTGTAATTTTATATTCTGTATTAAAGTATAAAGTATCTCCATCAACTTCAGCTTTTATTATCTTTTCAT
>JAHHUB010000055.1 GCA_020024175.1 Oscillospiraceae bacterium
TATTTTTACAAAAAAGATTTTATTAGTAAATAAAATATGGTAAAATAAGAAAAAATTATTTTATATTAAGAGAAAGAAAAAAATAATGAAAAAGATAACAGAACAATTTCAAAATACCATATTTACATATAATAAAATATTTTTTTACTACTCATGTTTATACAAAAATGTGAGTGCCTGTTTGTCGATTTTTCATGCCCGGCGTTAGTCTGTCTTTGTGGCAGTGCTGCGTAGGGCATTTTTGTCTTGTAATGAAAAAAGGAGTGAAAATCAATATGGAACAGCCAAAATGTACCACTGTTTTTTGGTGCGGCGGAGAAGAAATCAACTTGAGATTAAGTGTTTCTATGATGTTTTTCCCTTATAGATCAGGTTCTTAAAACCTGTAAACTGTATTTAGTAGCTATAAAAACTGTTGAGACACTGGATAAAAAACACTGTATGATGAAAAAATACAGTAAAATACTGATGTTTATTAAATTGGCAACTTTAGATACTTATAACAAGTGAAATCAATAAATTTTAATTTGGAGGATATAAAAATGGAGGATATAAAAATTTTTTTATCAGCACCCGAAAAATATGAAGATGCGTTTTGGGAAAGTGATGAATTAATCTGGGTTGACTGGAGAGATTCTGATGATTCTATTATCAGCTGTTTCAATGAAAAACTGTCTGAAAAAGATAAAATCCAGTTTGAGTGCATTGAAATAAAAAAAGAGCGTGGAATTGACATTCTCTTAAAAAAGAACGGAGTCAGCAGAGCAATTCCATATGCAGATGAATATATGGACAGAGATACCACACTTAGAAGTATTCAGGAATATGTATCACCGAAATATCAAATTCGTTGGTATATGGGTTCTCTTGGAGGTGATACACTTGCTTTCTGTATTTATCCTGCACATCAGTGGAAACAAATTGAACAGGAGTTTGGCGCAGAAAAGGTTGCTTACTATTTTGCACCTGTACAAGCAGACAGTATCATGTTTGAAATGGATATGAATGATGTTTCTAATTTATTAGAACAAAGAGGAGAGGTATAATTTTCATTTTTCACAAAAGCAATCTTTATGTTATAGTATATTTATTCTAAATTATATTGAATTAAAAAGGAAGATAATATATGAATGGAATTGTTATTTTAATTTTAGCTTTGCTGTTTATTATGATAATTCAACTGCTTATCCAACATAATTGGAAAGGTTTGCTTTTATTTTTATTTGCATTGTATTTAGTTTTTGGAATTAATCATCACACACGGTAATAATCCTCATTAAATTATGTTTAGGGATTATAAAATAAATAAAACAAAAATAATATAATAAAAAGGAGTATAAATTTATGAATAATGAAGTATATGAACAGGATTTAGATGAAAAAAACGCTGTTAATCCCGGTGGTCCTTTTCTTATTCAAATGCTTTTTAAAAATCCGGTAATTATGCCTGATAAAGATAAAATGACAGCTGTATTGGAGCGGCATATAGGAAAGACAGAATGTTTTTGTCATGATGAAAAAACTGCAGGTTTTGCAGCTTTGGAACATATTTCAAAGTTTAAAGACGGAGATGTTCCCATACAGCTTATGGTAACAGGCTGTACTGATTTTAAAGGTAAAGGTTTTGACCCGTTTTTAATAAGTCAGATGTGGGATTGTCAAGAAGACCGTGAACGAATTTTTCGGGAATGTAAATATCAGGTTGTGGGTGTAGATATGCTGGCGGCAGCACTGCCTATATTGGAAAGAGCTAATCTTGATATGGATTTTTTAGATGCTTTGGCTGAACTTTATCCTACTTGTGAAGCATTTTACTTTCAAAATTGCGGAAAGTTATTTTTAGCTGAAGATGTTCGTTCTCATAAACTTCAAAAAGAGGATCGTTTTATCTTTTTTGGTGTCAATGTCAGATTTTTTAATGTTCAGGGTACTGATGATATGGTTGTAGATACTGTGGGAATGAGTACTTTGTTTTTACCGGATTTGCAGTATCATTTCCATGATATGGACCCTAATTGGGTGGTAAATCATGCTTATAATGCAGCTTCTTATATTTTGAAAAATGATAATCCTATTGATGATGGTGAAACAATCGACAGTATTGAAAATGGTATGATGAATCAAAATGTACAATGGAAATGTCAATATGAAGATTCTTTAATTCAGCCTTTGAGGAGTGTTTTGGATATTAATATGAATGAATATGCCTCAGGAAACAGGTAAAAATTTTTTTGTTTTTTAAAATCAGTGCACAAATATCCAAGTGTGAAATGATGTATAAATTATGGAAAAAATTTAGTTAAGAGAGGCATTGTAATTTTTTATAAGAATCCTCCATCCTACTGATATTCAGCTTTTAAAAAATATGCTTCCCCATTAATATATTTAAATGTAATGGTAGTAGTATGAACAGATATATTCTCTCCCACCGGAAATAGTTCATTAGGTAACTCAATCGTTGTTTTAAACTTTATAAAGTGTGTGCTGTCCTCATTCAATCCGTAATCTAACAATTCATAAATAGTATCTGTTGGCAAGACACTTGAATGTTGATTAAATCTAAATCCTTTATCTGGATTATAACCATTTCCAATATCAGATGGATAATCTTGATGGAATAATTCAGGATCAACATTAAAATAGTTTTGTATAAAAGAGTCAAAGCCTTCAATCTCTAACCAATCTTCTGACATTCCTGATGGAATACGACCTTGATTCATGACAAAATTGCTATATATTGCTACTGCTGTTTTGGTATCCAAATCATCGATATTTTTAAAGGCAGATGTGCCCCCCAAGTCATTCCATTTATTTAATACTTTAGAATATTCTTCTACCGATAATTCTGTTTGGCTTTTATCATTTTGCGAAGATTCTTCCGAACTAGACTGAATTGCAGTTTGATGATTATCATCTGTGATTATTGAAGACGACATACTTTCACTTTGTATGTTGCTGTTGGCACAAGCACTCACTAATAAAGCTATTGTCAAACAAATACATAACAATAAAATTCTTTTCATAAAATAACCTTCCTATTATTCATCTTTAATAGATTTTGAAACACAATTATTTTATAATTATAGCATATTTTTATTTAATGTCCATGGTGTTTTGAACAAGTTTTTATTTGCTTTAATTGAACAAGTCCGGTAAAACGGACATAGAAAAAATCACCCCCTATGGTAGAAAAAAAGAAACTGCCATAGGGGGAATTTTTATGACAAGTTTGCAGTTACCAAGATTTTTAAATACAATTCAAATTAAAAACCGTTAAAGCCAAAATAAGTTCTTATCACCTTACCAAAGTTAATATATTTTAAAGAGGTGATTTATATGTGGACATTTTTAGCGCCAGTAATTAGCAATATGTTTTTTCTGGCTATGCATGTTACAGGAATTTCAGTATTTCCCAAACCACTTTCGGAAGAAGAGGAAAAACGATGTTTTGAACTAATGGCAGAAGGGGACAAAAACGCCAAAAACAAGCTTATAGAGCATAATCTGCGTTTAGTGGCACACATCATAAAAAAATATTATTATAACAGCAAAGAACAGGAAGATTTAATATCTATAGGGACAATCGGACTTATAAAAGCGGTTTCCACATTCAACTATGAAAAAGGTTCAAAGTTTGCAACCTATGCTTCCAAATGTATAGAAAATGTAATACACTCCCAGCGGAACTTTTAACATTTAAACAGAATACTCAGAAACAGTTTTCGGAAGAGAAATGGAGAAAATTTATGAACTTAGGTTCAGAAGGGTATATGTTGGTAAAACATATACATAAAGATATAAAATTCTCTCCTCTTTTTATAATAAGCTGTCCGATTTATTCTCCTCATCATTTGTTGGAAGCCGGGATAATGAACCTTGTTTATTCGGATACATCTAAGCTTATTCGTATATCGGACAAGCTCAGATATTACAGACATAAAAAAGCACTTCTTCAAAGAGATGTTGCAGATTATGCGGGGATTGAACGCACAACATACTCATCTTATGAAGAAGGCAGCAGAGTTTATTATCCCAAAGAGGTAATGGAAAAAATTGCAGATATTCTTGATGTAGACCTGTCATCAATTTCAGATGATTATAATATGTTTCTTTATAAGGGACAGTAAATATCAGCATTAAGAATTGCAAATGGACTTACTCAAACTGAGCTTGCAAAAAATCTTGACATTTCACTTACTACGGTTAAAAAGTGGGAATATGATAAGGTACGCATAAGTAAAGAAATATGGGAAAAATATTTTAAATAAACAATGACAATATTGCGTTTGTTGAGCAACAAGGTTAATAAGCGCTTTTTTTATATTTAAATAAAAGGATGAATAATCAGATATGTTATCATTTTACAGAATTTCCAAGATACTGTTTTCTGATGAAAGATTCTGAAATATATCAACTGAGGCAAAACTGCTTTATGGAATGTTTTTAGACCGCATGAGTTTATCTGCAAAAAATCATTGGTTTGATGAAACAGGACATGTATACATAATTTTTACCATAGATGAAATTATGCGGTTGTCCAAACAACAATTCATGAGTTGTCAATAGGACAATGTAATAATACTGATATGAATGATACTTATCCTTTCCTTTCCGAGAACTTTTCAGGAAAGGAAAGGGAAGGGAATGACAGCAAAGTCGATTTTAATTTCTTGCGGTGCAAGGTTTGCCCCATTTGATATTCAGGAGGTTTACGATGTAACCATGTATGACGAACTTGAACTTGATAATTTCGGAGATAGGAAAACAGCTTTATTTCTTGTTATGAGCGATACAGACAGCACTTTCAACTTTCTCATTTCAATGATCTACACACAATTATTTAATCTGCTCTGCGAAAAGGCAGATGATGTTTATGGTGGAAGACTTCCTGTGCATGTGCGATGCCTTATTGATGAGTGTGCAAACATTGGTCAGATACCAAACCTTGAAAAGTTAGTGGCTACTATCAGAAGCAGAGAAATATCTGCTTGTCTTTTTCTTCAGGCTCAATCACAGCTTAAAGCGATTTATAAGGCCAATGCAGATACAATCATTGGCAATATGGATTCACGTATTTTTCTTGGTGGATCGGAACTGACTATGCTGAAAGAGTTGAATCAGGCTCTGGGAAAAGAAACGATTGATCTGTACAACACATCTGACATCAGAGGAAGCCAAAGAAGTTATGGTATGAACTATCAAAGGCTCAGTAAAGATTTGGCTACAATAGATGAACTTGCTGTACTTGACGGCAGTAAGTGCATAGTACAGCTTTGAGGTGTCAGGCCATTTTTATCTGAAAAATACGATTTAACAAAACATCCTAATTATCATCTAACAGCAGATGCAGATAAAAAGAACAGTTTTAATATTGAAGATTATTTGAATCATCATTTAAAACTAAAAGCAAATGATCAATATGAGGTTATAGATATAAAATATTAAAAAGTTTATAAAAACATGGCTGGAAACTTTGCTTTTACTGGGTCTGTGATGTATATTATGTTTATTGTAAAAATGGGAATATAATCATCTAGTCAAAGACAAAAAGACACGGCATAAAAATGATATGTACTCTCCTTACTGGATATTCAGAATTCTGGGTACATATCAAAATGTCGTGTCTTTTGCGTTTTATTTGAAGTTATGCTTTCATATCAATGCCTTGCTTGTATTCATCAAGAATACTGGTATCAAAAGGCTTTCCTGGTTCCCATTCTGGAACACGGGATCTTACAAAATCATTCAATCGTGTGGATTCCGCAAGATGAATTTGCTCTAATGTCCATGAAGCGTGCATGCGATATCCGGCAGAAATTTTGGACAAATAAGCCTTAACAGCTTCTCCCACATCCCCATGCCCACCTGACATATCATAATAGTCTTTCATGTGGTTGAACGCAATGTCTTTCATCTGTTGCTCTGCGTCTTTGTCCACAGGGATGATTTTGAAATCCGATGATTTCATTCCTGTAATGTCCATACCTTCGGGGTAATACGGATTGACATAACCCTTTGGAGGTAATTAGCCATTTGGTAGCTTTGGTTCGGCACTTTGACGCTCATATCGCTGTCTGTTTGCCATCATTCTTGCAATATCATTGATTGTCATCGTTCTTCCTCCTTACATAAATTTATGGAAACAGAAACAATGTTTCTTAATTATATATTGACTCATTTTCAAAAAAATAAAGTGCTGTGTGGTGTGGAACAGGAAAAATAAGAAAAATCAATGTTAAAATTGACGAAAATATAGACTTTACAGATCAAAATACTTAAGTTTTTCAAAAAAATGACGATAATATTGTAAAAGAGCATATCTCCCTAATTTGTAAATTGATAAAGTAAGAAAGGACGGATGACTGTATGAAAATCAACCGATATTCCGGTATGGGATTTCGTTCTGCACCACTGCCAAGGGCTGCTGTAAAGCAGGGCAAAGTGGATGGCACGCCCCTTTCTGACCGCAAACCGGCAGCCAGAAAGATGGATCAGCTAGAACACTCTGCACAAGGCAATCAGGTAGCCGAAACACAAGTCCCTGAAAAAATCAAGAACACCTCATCACTCCCTGACCATCTGTTTGAGTACATACAAAAACAAGCAGTTGAGGATGCCAAGAAAGGCGACTATAAAAGTGAGGAGTATAAGGCTCACATCCAAGGATATATGCGAAAAAATATTTCTCCGAACCGTGGAAAACTTATGAGTATGTATAATCCTATGGTGATGAACGCCAAGTATACAGGAAAGCCAGCATCTTTCTTCTCTGTTCCGGGTTTTCCCGGTTTCACTGCCCGATTTTCGGTAGGCAGAGTGTTTGGAGCTTATATGTCCATCTGGAATGGTAGTGGTGAGAAGGTGCTTTCGTATTCTCCTCCACCAAATGCAGGCTGGCATGAACATCAGACAAAGGCAGAATCTAATTATCTTGATGAAGAAAATGCTGTTTATGCAGCAGCGTTTGATGCAACCCGTGCACAGATGAAAGCGGAAGCTGCCACAAGCGGCTCCCACCTGAATGTGCAGGTATAAAAACTCTATATCGAATCACTGTCTTCTTATAGGACAATGAAGCAGGAAATCTTTTTCAAGGTTTCCTGCTTTTTTCTGAAAAAAGAGAGAGCCACCGCAGCCGACAAGGTTATGAATGTGTTGGAAGTGGAGAGTAATGTGGACCCCAAAGCAGGATGATACCGCATTAAAGGATATGGAAAAGCGGTCATGCTTATAGACATGACCGCTTTTAAGTTAAAGATAACGCAGAATCAAATGAATTAATCTTTGATCCAATCAATTCCTGGATATATCTTGCCAGTGTGAATAAAATATTCCACCGCTTTTATTCCAGCATCAAAATCATTGATCGCTTGGAATTTTGGGATGGGCGATTGACCGCCGCTATATATATCTGTATAAAGGCTTTTATCTGAAAAGTTTCCGTTTTCAAGCAAATCAACACTATTTGCAAATTTAGGGTTATAACAATAGTAACACTCGCTGTCACCAGTTTCATCATCTTCAAAATAACAGCCTAAATACAGCCATTCTCCATCAGAAACAACCTCCATCCAGTCCGCCTCACCATCAGGATTCAAATATAAATATCCTCCAAAGCCTGTGGGAATTTCATTTAAGATTTTAGAAATTATGAATTCTGTAATCTCATCCTCTTTGTATATATCTCCAAATGGATAATATTCAATATACTTTACCGCAAGAGTATCTTTATCAAATGGAGGTATGTTATCCTGCTTGGGTATAATTTCAAATTTCATACATTACACCTACCTTATTTTTATAATTTGTTTTTTATTTTACCACACAATTATGAACTTTTCAATCACACACATCACGATAATCTCCATTCTTAAAATCTGCCATTTTATCAAATTATAAATAATCAAAATTTATATTTTATCGCTATACAGACAGCCACGCAAACCCAACTATTCCGTAAATTAAGGTGAGAAAATGGCAAAGCAAGACTTTTCATAACAGCGATTTGTAAGACATTTGCTCTGTTTCATTGTGTTAGTAGAAATTTCATTGTTAGATTTCGTAAAACAATATCAAAAACTGCAAATTTGTGATATAATTTTGTTGTTGTTATCAGTTTCTGCAATCCAGTCATTGCCCGGTTTACTCAGGAGGACATCTACCAGGGAGATGGGCTCAACCTATATGCGTACTGTGCGAATAATCCGATTTTCTACACTGCCTCGACAGGGAATGTTGCTGATTGCGTTAAAGATACCTATAAAAAAATACCGCGAACAGGGGATGACACCCCAGGAGGCATTGGATGCAGCAAACCGAGGTCGTTTCTTCCAGCAAAATTTAAATAATGGGCTTAGTCTAAGCCGAGCGGCTGATCGGGCAGCAATCGACTTGGAAGTGTATCAGGTTATGCAAAAATATCATATAAAGATGGTCAAAATAAGGGTGGTCGGAAAGCTTTATGAATAGATCTGCTCATTCATGAAACTGGAAGTCCACAGAATGTTTATGGATGTACCCAGATGGCAAAAAACAAGGAAATCTGATTAAGAAACCAATAAGTGCAAAGGTGCCCATTCCAGGAACTACCCATTGAGAATTTAGACCCAGCAATACATCACCCACAAAAAAACATTTCTAAGGAGGGAACTACAATGGAACAGTCTATGTTGTGGAGTACATCAGAAACAAATAAATACCTATACCGTCAGTTATGTACACTAGCTAAGACACATGGCTTTGTGGTAAGCCCAAAACAATCGAAGACACTTATCCGTATTAGGGAACATCATATCCAAATGATATGGATAGAAGTAACTTATGGTGAAACTGATTTTAATATGCTGGTGGCACCTGCGGCCTCTTTTTCCACGGCACTATTTGCCAGAAGAAGGATAACGCCCAAAAGAAGCAATGATGATGCTCAACAATACAATTGGTACACCGGCTTGGCGATTCCTGACAAAGTATCCGGCAAAAAACTTTACCGTCCTGAAGAGATGCAAAAGGCTTGGGAAGTGGCAATTGAGCCACAGGTCGAGCGGGAGATTTTTGCCTATTTTGATGCATTTGATTTTGCAAAATTTGTGTGGCTCACTCAAAACCATAAAGATGATGTACTTTCACTTTGCATAAACCCGGGAAACGATGATGCCCTTCAGTTTCTTGCGATGGCACACAATGCAATTTGGATGGGGAACTACGGGGAAACAATACCACTATTAAAACAGGCAATAGCCGGTGAAGAAAAATGGCTTGGAGCTTCTGTTGAATTTGGGTTTGATGATCCCGAAGATACAGTATCTCATTTGAAAGACCGCGATGCAGCCAAAGACCTTGTTACAATTATTGAGGGAAAGGCTGATGGGTGGGAGGCAC
>JAHHUB010000056.1 GCA_020024175.1 Oscillospiraceae bacterium
CTTTATACCTGCCAATTTATAACCCAAAATAATAGCTGCATTTACAGCCACAGGACCGGGAGAAGATTGTGCAATGGCAGTTAAATTCAGCATTTCATCATCATTTAACCATTCAAGTTCATCTACAAATTTCTTTTTCATTAAAGATATGATAACATATCCGCCGCCAAAGGTAAATGCACTTAATGTAAATGTTTCTTTAAATAATGTAAGATAAATATTTTTTTCTTTCATTTTCTTATAAACCCACTTAAAAAACAAATATAAAGGCAGTTACAGTAAACCGTAATTGCCTTTATAAAAACTATTCTTCTTCCTGTTCATCGGGAGCGTCCCAGCTATGCCATACATTTTGAATATCATCATTTTCTTCCAATGATTCCAAAAGTCTTTCCATTTTTGTTATATGGTCTTCTTCAGTAAGTTGTGTCAAAGTCTGGGGAACTTGTTCTACATCGGCAGAAATAAACTTGTATCCTTTTTCGGAAAGAGCATCTCTGACTGATGGCAGATCATTAGGTGCTGTAATAATTTCAATTACATCATCTTCATACTTAACATCATCAGCTCCACATTCCATACAGTCTTCCATAATTTGATCTTCTGAAATGCCTTCATTTTCAATTACTATAATTCCTTTAGGGTCAAACATAAAGGAAACACATCCGCTTTGTCCCAAGTTTCCGCCGAATTTATCAAAGTAATGTCTTACATCTCCGGCAGTACGGTTTCTGTTATCGGTAAGAGCTTCCACCATTACAGCTACACCATTAGGACCATAACCTTCATAAACTATGGTTTCATAGCTATTCTTATCACCATCACCCGCTGCTTTCTTGATAATTCTGTCAATATTTTCATTAGGAACATTGTTAGCTTTTGCTTTAGCAATAAGATCTTTAAGTTTACTATTGGAAGAAGGGTCGCTGCCACCTTCACGAACTGCTACAGAAATTTCTCTGCCGATTTTTGTAAACACTTTGGCTCTTGCACCATCTGTTTTTTCTTTTTTACGCTTAATTGTACTCCATTTAGAATGTCCTGACATCTATAAATCCTCCAAATTGATAATAATTTATAATTTATTGATTTAACTATAATATTTTAACATATTAACCACATTAATTCAAGGCTATTTATCAAAATAATGTGATTAAAGCTTAATTTCTGTCCATTTTCCTGTTTCATATCTTATTGTTGAGAGAATAAGTCTGGAAAGTTGGTCAATTCCCACGCCAATCCACGCACCGATAACTCCCATATTTAACGGATAGCACAAAATCCATGTGGAAAGAGGTCTTAAAATAGTTATGGATATAAGGGATGCTATTGCTACATATTTTACATCTCCGGCACCTCTCAAACAGCCGTTTGTAACAACACCGGTAGTTTGAATAGGGGTAATAACTGCAGTAATAATCATTATAATTGCACCTGTAGCTATAATATCAGCCTCATTTGTGAAAAGCATAATAAGTTGCGATCTGAATACAATAAATATTACAGACAGACATAAACCTACTGACACAGCAAGCCTTCTGCCTATTTTGCCGTATAAATAAGCCAGATCCTGGCGTTTGGCTCCCAATGACTGTCCCACCAAAGAAGATGCAGCCATTCCCAAACCATCTCCAAAACAGAATGAAATGCTCAAAATATTCATACATATTTGATATGTTGCCAGGGAAGTAGTGCCAAGGTCTGCAACCAGTTTTGTATTTGTAAAGAACCCTATTCTCATAAACACTTGTTCTACTGCCGCACTGGAACTTACGGCAAATACGGATTTTAGTGTCTTTTTGTCAAATTTCCATGAAGCATTTTCAAAGATACTGAGGAATCTTCCTCTTACTGTTATAGACTGGAATGCCATTCCAAAAGCGGTGATATTTCCAAGAACAGTAGCTATAGCAGCACCTGTAGTTCCGAGTTTCGGGAAAAATGCTATTCCGTTTATCAGGAAGAAATTGAAAATTACATTTATAATATTTGCAAACAAATTTGATTTCATAGCAATTTTAGTATTTCCGCATCCTCTTTGTGCGGCATTTATGGTAACTGCCAAAGACTGAAATACATTTCCTATCATTATAATGCGGAAATAAGTTACAGCCATGCCGATTATATCCTCTTTAGCACCTGCAAATGACAGCAGAGGTTCAGCAAATATAAATCCCAATGTGCCCATAAACATAGCTATTCCAAAACAGATTATAAGAGATTGTTTTAAACAACTGTTGGCACCTTCCTGATCATCTTCACCACGTCTTCTTGCCACAACAGCAGTAACACCCATATTAAGGGACATGATAAGTGCCATGACTATCATTTTAGGCTGACCTGTAATACCTACGGCAGCAATGGCAGAAGAACCAAGACTTCCTACCATAATTGTATCAACAGCCTGAATAAGACTTACCAATACTGATTCAACCACTGATGGCCATGCTATATCAAACATTGTTTTATAAGCTTCTGAAGAGGTGGGGAGTTCACCTAAAATTTCTCTGTTTTTTATTAGTTTTTTAGTGTCAAAAAAAGATTTTAAAAAGTCAGACATAAATTCCTCCTGTATATTATATAAAAAAATATATTAAAACGTCTGTTTTATAGTATAACATAAAGTCGCTTCAATTTAAATACATAAATTGTTTTTTGTTGAATATTAATTAAAAGAAAGGATTGATTATATGAAAAAATTTAAAGAAACTATAAAACACTGTAAACTTTCTCACACACAAGTTGCAGGATTTTACAAAAAAGTATCGGAATTGTTTCCTCTGTTATTTTTTGTATTGTATGCTTTAGGAGTGATAATAGGCAGCTTATTCAGCAGTTCCTCAGATGAAATTATTACCTGTCTTAACAGCATTATATCATTCGACAGTACAGATTTTTTCTCGGTTTTCTCGGACAATCTGTGGGGAATTGTTGTATATGAACTTGTAGCATTTATCTTTGGATTTTGCGGAATAGGACATCCTGTGATTTTTTTAATACCTTTTATAAGAGGAGTAGGGTATGGGGTAAAGCAAATTTATCTTTTGACAGATGCCGTTAAATCAGGCAGTTATATTATATTTTGCATAAATGGCATAGTAGATATTCTCACAACAGTAATTTTAATTTTTTGTTGTAAACAATCTTTGAAAATGTCTACTTATATTTTTAAATCAGGGATTTCTTCAAAAAAAAATACAGAGATAAGAACCAAACCCATTTCATTTAATTCTTATCTCATAAAATACATATTTTATACAATTATTTTTATAATTCTGACAGCTGTTAAGTCTGCTGCAAATTTATATGTCTGAATCATCTGTATTATCTGAACCATATTTTTCTTCAGCTTTTTCTGACTTTTTCTTTTTAAATTTTGTGGATGCCAAAGGTGATTTTTCTGCCGCACTCTCCAGTTGTTTGTTGGAAACATGGGTATATATTTCAGTTGTTGACAGACTCACATGACCTAAAAGCTCCTTTAACACTCTTATATCTACATTTCCTTGCTGATATAATAATGTAGCAGCCGTATGACGCAGTTTGTGAGGAGAATATCCATGACCATCCAAATTTGCACTTTTGAGGTTTTCTGCCACAATTTGCTCCACACGTCTGGGGGAAAGCCTTGTGCCATTTCTTGATAAAAACAACGCATTTTCATAACCGGGCTTAGGCTTTATTTTACTTCTTTCAGAGGTTTTATAGTTTTCAACAGCATCAATGCAGGCTTTGTTTATGTAAATAATTCTTTCTTTGTTGCCTTTTCCCAGTATACGCAGGGTGTTTTCTTTAATATCCGATAAATTAATGCCAACCAGCTCGGAAAGACGCATTCCACAATTCAAAAACAGCGTTATAATGCAATAATCCCTTATATTTTCAGCTTCTATGGTAGTATTTAAAAGATCCAAACTTTCTTCTAAACTCAAATATTTTGGCAATGATTTTTGAATTGAAGGAACTTCCAATTCTTTTACAGGATTTTCTTCCAAAAAATGCATAGTAACAGTCAGATACTTAAAATAGGAGCGAAGTGCAGAAACTTTTCTGGCACGGGTTTTGGAATTATTTTCACATTCACTCATAGTATAGTTTAAGTAGTCATAGACATCAGATAATTTAATTTTTCTTATAAAATCCAAACCAATATCCTCAATATTTATGTTATCTGCAATTTCTTTTGTACATTTTGTTTTTGGGTTTTCTTTGATGAATTTTTCATATCTTAAAAAACCTCGTAAATCAATATAGTATCCATCAACAGTTTTTTCCGAACGACCTTTGATAGTTTTCATATAAAACAGAAAATCTCTTAAAGTCTGTGGGCAATCTTCGTACATAAGAATTTTTCCTCCCCTTAATTTCGCTAAATTTTTATTTAGCGAAATTTGATATAATTTTATTTTGGGATATATATTTACACTTTCATATTCCCCAAATAAATTTTAAATATTTTGATAAAAAAGACAGGATTTTTTAGGTTCCTGTCTTTTTTAATTTTAACCAATATTATAAGGCTCAACTGATATGTTATTTACTTTTCCGTCCACTGCACAGCGTCTGAGAATTTCTCCAACCATTAATTTAAAATTATTGCTGCTCAATGTAGCTCCTGATATATTTTCCATTTCAATTACATCAAATTCAGATTGACTGAATGCAGATATAATATCTGTACGATATTTTTCAGGATATGTTTCCGGAAGATTTTTAATTGCATTTCCGTTCATCATAGTTTTCTTAATTTCTTCACTTTCTGTTTTCTTTTGTCCTGTTGCATTTACCGAGTTAAAGTCTAATATGTAAATTTTGTCATTTTCTATTTTTATATCCACATAATCTTTCCAACCATCCACATATTCGCTCATTTCCGCGTGATATTCCCCATCTATATACTTATATATGGCATCTTCTTCTTTTCCTCTGATTGATGAATTGTACATAGCTTTTTTTACAAGAATTTTAAAAATATCCGATGATGACGTTGCACCCGCTACTGTTTCAATATCATCATAATTATTGTCTTTAATTTCGTTAAATTCTTTAATTAATATTTCCTGATATTTTTGAGGATAAAGTTCTCCTGATTTTCTGGACTTTGTATAATCTATCATTTTATTTTTGTATTCTTCATCTTCTGACTTGAAATTTCCATCTTTATCAATACTGTCATACTGAATCATTTGAGGAATACCGTTTTCCACTTTTATTACCACAAAATCCTTCCAGCCTGAACTGAATTTAGCTTCTTCTACCCTATAGGTTCCGTCTCCATATGTGGGAACATAAACTATATCCACATTTCCTGTTGTTCTGGCATTTCCGTTTATAATAGATCTGACCAAAAGTTTAAATCTTTCGGTGGATCTGGTAGCACCGGCTACACATTCCATTTTTTTAGTGTTTTTATCGCCCTCATAAAAATTGTCAATTATAGCTTTAAATTTTTCTTTATGCGTCATCACTGGAAGATTGCTTTTTTTATTGTTTTCAGCATATTCCTCATTTTCTTTTTCATCTGTTGAACGGAAATTACCTTCCTTATCAACTGCATCATATTGAAGAATATTGATAATATCATCTTTGATTTCAAGAATTACAAATTCCTGCCAATCATTAACATAGGTTTCCCATTTAGCAGTATAAGTTCCGTTAATATATTTTCCGTCTTTTGGTACATTCTGAGAAGTATTGGTTTTTGAAGTACTGTTATCTTTTTGTTCATCCCGTGAATCGTCTTTTCCACAGGCTGTCAATAAAATTGATGCTGCCAATATTATAGAAATGATTTTTTTCATGGTTTAACCTCTTTCACAAATTTGATATTACTTATTTTAGCAGATAAATATAATTTTTTCAACATATTTAAGAATAATTAAAATACCTACATAATAAAATTAAGTGAAAACAAATTACATAAGGAGAGATATTAAATGGATATTAATGTTGAAAGAGTTTCCGTTAAAAGCAGAAACAGTATTGTAAATTCAAAATATGACCTGCCTTTTGAAATAGACTGCACACTGCCTGATTATTGCAGAGATGTGGAAAAGCTTCTGAGTACCGATATAAATCCGGTTGTGTGTTCTGTATCTTCTGACGATAATAAAGTTACAGTTGAAGGAAATAACCTGGTTACTGTTTTTTACTGCGACAAGGAGAACAACATCTCCAAATATGAAAGCAAAGTTCCATTCAGCAAAACTGTTGAACTTAAAGCCCCTATGAACACTCCCGCTATTTCGGCAGCAGCTTATGAAGGGTATATCAACTGTCGGGCTGTTTCTCCCAGACGCCTTGATATAAGGGGTACTACTCAAATTCAACTGGATGCCACATCTGATAAAGAAGAAAAAATCATAGAAAAAATACAGCTAAAAGATGTGGAAACAAATATACAGCTTTTTGAAAATGCAGAATGTACAGGTCAATACTGTAAGCAGTTTACTATTAAAGACAGCATTAATTCCAATTTTAAAGATATGGAGCATTTATCTGTTCTCAGATACAGGATTTCACCATTTATTAATGAATATAAAATTCTGCCTGACAAAGTTATTTTAAAAGGCACACTGTTTATAGTAATATGTTGCTGCAACGAAAAAGAGAAAAAAATAAGCACCGAAAGCTACAAAATGCCCTTCAGCCAAATTATTGACTGTCCGGGTATTGATGAGGATTGCATTTGTGATTTCTGTGCAAAAGTGATTAATTCTGAAACAGTCTGCGGAAATGATGACGAAAGTCAGGGTAAATTTAATATTTCCGCCACTATTTACACCATTATCACAGGTTACAGAAAGACCCAACTTGTTGGCATTAAAGATTGTTTCTGTCACAGTTGTGTCTGCACCTGCAAAAGCAAAAATATAAATATTTTAAAACCCGTTTCTCAATTAAACAGCAATTTTACTTTTAATGAATCTGTTTCTGTAGACGACTTTACAGAAATTAAAGATGCCTGCTGTAAGATAATTTCAATGGAACCAGAGTATAATCAGAACACAGTAAAATTAAAACTCCGTGTTATCCTCTCAATTTTAGGTATAAAAAACAAACAACTGTGCTGTGTTGAAAAAACTGCCTCCATAACTTTGGATGTATGCAAAAATATAAAAATAGACTGTTTATGCTTTAACCCACATATTAATATTATAGAATGCTCTTGTTCTGATATAAACAACGGAAAAACAGAAATTTCATGCAGCATAAGAGTAAACGGAATTATTTTTGATAAAATCTGTATAAATCTTATAGATGATATTAAGCCAGAACCAAAATCCAAAAAAATAATTGACCACGATTTGGTGATTATTTATTACACTCATTCCAAAGAACTTATTTGGGATATTGCAAAAAAATACAACACCAGCACCGAAAACATCATAAAACAAAATCACCTTTCAGGAGATTATGTGGAAAAAGGTCAAACTCTTCTAATTACACCATTTAAACCAGATTCTCTGTCAGCGGAATAATAGAACCTATATCAATAAGCCTTTCTTCAGTAAGGGAGATACATTTAATTTCTCTTTCTGTCAGAAAGGCTTTTATTTTATTCCAATCTTCATGTCTGCTGACATCTCCGGTAAATGCCAAAGTGTTTTTATCAATCAGTCCACAGCTTCCGCCTAAAAATCCATAGTTATATCCGGGAAGTTCAATTCCTCCCTGCTCTATTAAAAGTACATCCATTCCCTGTTTCTTAAATATTTTTGCTGTACCTGAATCAGAAGTTATAATTGAGTGATTATTTACCACACAAGTTGTACATTTTACATAACCCTGATTGAGAAGGATTTTTGTCATATTTTGTTTTTGGGCATATTCTTTTATAAGCTCATCAGCGGTTTTTCCATACCAAAGTATATTATCTAAAATCATCACATTCAGTGAAACATCATAAGGATATGGTGATTTTATATCATTTCGAGACTTTATTATTTCATATCCTTCCTCTGACAGATTATTTATCAGCTTTTCATTATTTTTAGCACATATTATTTTATTTCCCCCTAAATGGAAAAAATTTATATCTGGATGATTTCTTATGGAAATATCCACTTCTTCACATCCTTCACATTCTATAACTTTTATTGAAAGCTGTTCCAGGGACTTTTTTATTTTACCAAAACCTTTGGCTATACAGCATGTTTCAACTTTTCCATTTGGTAAAAAAGGCTGTTTTAAAAATTCGGGCAACACTATCACCTACCGATTACTCAACGCATCTATGGGATTTAAAGATGCAGCTGTATATGTTGGATAAGCGGAAAATACTGTGCCTATAATAAATGTTACTGCGGATATTTTAAAAATCCCATAGAGATTCGGAGAATATTCTATTTTCGCAAAACGGGTTAAGAAAAATAACATCAAAACCGATACTGCTATTCCATATAATATACCTTTAAGGCACAACTTGCAAGAATAACCTATAAATTCCACTGTTATTTCATATTTAGAGGCACCTATTGCTTTTTTTATTCCTATTTCCACTGTCTTTTCTTTTACATGAATCATCATAACCGTCATTACCCCAAGACCTGAAACCAATAGTGATATACCTGCTATCATTGACAAAATATTCTGAACTTTATTCAGCAAGTCCATCATCATTTCACTTTGTGAAGACATTTCATTTACTGAAAAAACTTTCCCCGGTTTATTTCTGTTTAATTTTCTGTCTATTTTATCCGCATAATATTTTACATTTTTTTCATTGGTTTTTACAATAATTTGACTGAATGAATTATCCCCTGTCAGTTCATTAATAGATGTATAAGGCACATATGCAATATATGGTGCAGTAGCTTCTAAAACCGAATGTACAATAGTTCCCCCTGATTTAACTACTCCTATAATTTTATATTTTCTTTTAAGTCCATGTATATTTAATTCCACTGTTTTACCTACTATATTTTCTCTCTCATAGTAGTCTCTGGCCATTTTATCATCTACAATACAAACATCGGCTTTTGACTCTATATCCCCTTTGGTAAAAAGTCTGCCGTACTTAACTTCTATAGGCAAAATATATGCAAAAGATGAATCAACACCCATTATGCCTGCTTTGGCACTGAGCCCTCTCATAGAAGCTTCACAATAATTTAACACAAAAGGAGCAACTTTGTTATTCTCGGACACAGCTTTTATATTGTTTAACATATTTTCGTCCAATTTTTCAGATATTTCACTCATATTGGATGTAATTACTATAGAATTTGCTCCCATACCAAAGATTTCATCTTTCATCATATTTGTACCTATGCGGCTTATTTCACTGGTTAAAATAACACTTGCCACTCCTATGGCAATACCGAAAGCTGTCAATATATTGTTTGT
>JAHHUB010000057.1 GCA_020024175.1 Oscillospiraceae bacterium
GGCTTTGAAAAAGCGGAGGGGTGTCACCCCCCTCTTGGCTGCATAGTGCTACCCACCAAAAAGCAGCCGCTCCCCCTCGGAGAGCGCCCTTAGTAAAGGGAAAACAAGTAATTGCTTTTTGAGGTTGCCAGAGGTATAATTTGGACATACATACAAATCGGAATTTTGGGGGAATATAATGAAAGGATGCGAATGGTGTAATTTATCCGAAGAGGACAAGAAGTACTTATTGTCAGACACCGAGTACTGGACTGTTTACCTTGCGGATGAACAAGATTATATCGGACGTTGTATTATAATATTAAAACGGCATTGTGGTTCTTTGCCGGAACTCACAGATGATGAATGGATGGAACTTTTTCTGTTAATAAAGAAATACGAAAAATGCATAAAAACAGTTTTCGATGCAGAACTCTGTAATTGGAGTTGTTTAATGAACAATTTTTATAAGTCACCGGAGCCATGTCCACATATACATATTCATGTCAGACCGAGATACAAAAAACCGGTTGTCATCAATGGTAATACATATTTGGATAATCATTTTGGGCATCACTACTCAAGTGGTGAAACCGAACAAATGTGCAGTAAAGAGGATATTCAAACCATATATGGATTAATGAAAAAGTGGTTGAACTCGTAAATTTCAGTTTGCTGGATTGATAATAAGAGGTGCGACAACGCTCTAAGCTGTCGCACCTCTTGATTACCCATCAGCAGAACAGGTGGCGTTGATCAAAGCCAAGCGTGAACCCGTTAATTTAGCCTTGAAGGGTGCTGTCTGTTCTGCTACTCTCAGATTGTATCGTCCCTTTCCATCTGTTGCCATTCACCACAAATGAGCCGACAGCCAATGTGTATTTGATGGTAGAAACCACACTTTACAGAGTACATCTCAAAAAGGTTTGCTAGATTTATCTGCAAACCTTTTTCACTTTTAAACAATTAAAAAGTGGAAAATAGCCTTTTTTGAATAGGAGAATTTTATGAATAATCTTTTTATACAAAATATTTCAATTAATTGGAATGAAATACACAGAAACAGTTATCTTCAGGATATTCCCTCTATTAAATCTTTAAAAAACCTGCAATTTTCAAAACCCATAACTCTTTTTTCGGGAGAAAACGGCAGTGGCAAATCCACTTTACTTGAAGCTATGGCAATAGCCTCCGGATTTAACCCAGAGGGTGGTACAAAAAATTATAACTTTTCCACTTATAATTCACATTCCGAATTATATAATGCCCTAACTTTAACAAGAGGCACCCTAAGAGAAAAACATGGCTATTTTCTCAGGGCGGAAAGCTTTTACAATGTAGCCACTATGGAAGAGAACTACTCTGATCTAGACCACCCATCTCAAAAATTTCACGAAAAATCTCATGGGGAAAGTTTTCTCAGTATAGCTCAGCAGTATTTAAAACCTAAAGGCTTATATTTTTTTGACGAACCGGAGGCCGCTCTTTCTCCTCAAAGACAGCTTACGCTTTTTATGGATATATACGAATATGCATGTTTAGGGGCACAATTTTTTATTGCTACTCATTCTCCCATATTGCTTGGTATTCCAAATGCAGAAATATTTAATTTCAGCGAAAAAAATATTGCTCCATGCAAATATGAAGAAACAGAGAGCTATATAATCACAGAAATGTTTATTAATAATAAAGAACAATTTTTACAGAAACTTCTATAAAAGTAAAAGGAAAACGCCCTTCGGTTTCCCGAAGGGCGTTTTCCCTAATCATCTGAGGTTGTCTTCTCTTTGAGGAGGGTAGATAAACTAAAAATGCTTGCGGTACATCTTTAGTTCAGTTATTATTATACCCCATTTAAAAATTTATTTGTTACATTCCTATTAATAAGAGTTAAACATTACTGACAAAATTAATGAACAGTTCTGTTGCAAAGACACAGTTTTACATTCTTTCCGCTAATTCCCAATAATATACCATAAAATTTTTAAATGATTTTTTCTTATGTCTAATTATTTTCTTCTTTTTTAAGATTATTTTTTCTGTAAGCCATATAGCTTTCCAAAATTATAGTAGCTGCAACAGCATCTACCACTGCTTTTCGTTTTTTTCCTCTGGTATTAGTGTCATTCAAATAATTGTGTGCAGTAACAGTGGTGCTTCTTTCGTCCCACATGGTAACTGGTATATCAGTAAGTGCCTTCACCTTTTCTGCAAATTCCTGACATATATCCGCTCTGAATCCACAGCTTCCGTCCATATTTTTAGGTAATCCTATTACAATAAGTTCACAGCGGTTTTCCTTTGCAGCTTTTGCAGTTTCCTCAGCCGCTTTTTCCATATCTTTTTGATTAATAACCCCTACAGGAGATGCTAAAATTTCCATTTTATCGCAGCAGGCAAGACCTGTTCTGGCATCTCCATAATCAACTCCTAATATCTTAATATATTTTCGCCCCTTTCACTTACCAAGGCTTAACTGTGCCTACAATATCATTAATGTCATCAATTTTGTTTTCTTTGCACCAGTTTTCCATACCTTCAATAATCTGCAAAGGAGCATACGGGTTATAAAACATGGCAGTTCCAACCTGAATAGCCCTTGCTCCTGCCATCATCATTTCAATGGCATCTTCCCATTTTTCTATTCCACCCAAACCAACAACGGGAATTTTAACAGCATTAGATACCTGCCATACCATTCTCAAAGCTATGGGGAATACACATGGACCTGAAAGTCCTCCTACATTGTTGTGAAGAACCGGACGTCTTGATTTTATATCAATTCTCATACCTAAAAGTGTATTGATAAGAGAAACAGCGTCAGCACCTTCTGCTTCAACAGCTTTTGCAATTTCGGTAATATCGGTTACATTGGGAGAAAGCTTTACCATAAGTGGTTTTTTGCAAACTTTACGGACTGCTTTTACCATTTCAGCCGCAGCTTCCGCCTTTGTGCCAAAAGCCACTCCTCCTTTTTTTACATTTGGACAGGAAATATTTAGTTCAATCATATCCACTTTTGAATCGGAAAGTCTTTCCACCAAGGCACAATAATCTTCAATACAGCTTCCGGCGGCATTTGCCACAAGTACTGTATTTTTTTTGGAAAGGTAATCCATATCTTTTTTCAGAAAAGCTTCCACACCTGGATTTTGAAGTCCTACACTGTTAAGTATTCCTTTAGGTGTTTCAGCAATTCTGCATGGAGGATTTCCTAATTTTTCGTTAAGTGTCATACCTTTAAGACATATTCCACCCAATTTTTCCAAAGGGTACATCTGTTCGTATTCTCTGCCGAATCCAAAGCATCCGCTGGCGGTGAGAACAGGATTTTTAAATTCCACTCCTGCTACATTTACTTTCATATTAGTCATCAAAAACTACCTCCTCCGCTTCAAAAACAGGGCCATCTTTGCAAACATGCTTATATGTTTCAGAACCTTTTATTCTGACTTTGCAGGCACATACAAGACATGCACCTATACCGCAGCCCATTCTTTCTTCCAAAGAAACCTGAAGTCTTATACCTTTTTCTTCGGCGATTTTAACCAAAGCTTTCAGCATAGGTTTGGGGCCGCAGGCATATATAATATCGGGAATTTCTTTTGACAGTTCTTCATTTAAAACATCTGTTACAAAACCTTTTCTCACCTTTGTGCCATCATCGGTTGTGAGCAGCACTTCTGCTCCTGTTTGAGCAAAATCTTTTTCCAAAATGCAGGCATCAGCACTTCTGAATCCCAAAACAGCCTTGCAGTTTTTGCCGTAATGATTTGCAATTTCAAGCATAGGCGGTGTACCTATACCTCCGCCTATTACAATAGCTTTTTTGCCTTTATCCAAAAGTTCAAAACCATTATTGCCCAAAGGTCCCATTATATCCATAAGCTGACCTTCGGCAAGTTTGGATATTTCTTCTGTTCCACTGCCTCTGACTTCAAAAACAATTCTCAGATTACCTTTTTCTTTGTCTATTTCACAAATGGAGATAGGGCGTCTTAAAGTGTGATTTGCAGCAGTTATAGTTACAAACTGACCTGCTTTAGCCATATTTGCAATTTCGGGGCAGTGAACTGTGTAGTCAAACATACCTTTTGCAATGGCTTTTCTTTTTATTATGGGGTATACCCCTTGAATATAACTCATTCTTAACTCCTTTTCTCAAAAATCGGGAGCTAAAACAAGTATTAAGCCCCCGATTTTCCGTCAAACTATTTTGTACCGTAAATTCTGTCCCCTGCATCGCCCAATCCCGGAATAATATACTTGTCATCATTGAGTTTTTCGTCCAATGATGCACAGTAAATCTTAACATCGGGATGAGCCTTGGTAAGAGCTTCCAATCCTTCGGGAGCTGCAATTATGCACATGAATTTAATATTTTTAGCACCTTTTTCCTTAATCATGCGGATTGCATCAACAGCAGAACCGCCTGTAGCCAACATAGGGTCAACTACAATAACTTCTCGTTGACTTATGTCAGCGGGAAGTTTGCAGTAATATTCCACAGGTGTGTGGGTTTCGGGATCTCTATAAAGCCCAATATGTCCGATTTTAGCAGCAGGAACAAGAGTCATCATTCCATCAACCATTCCCATACCTGCACGAAGAATAGGTACTACTGCCAATTTTCTGCCTGAAATAACATGGGATTTTGTTTTGCAGATGGGAGTTTCTATTTCGATTTCTTCCAAAGGCAAATCTCTTGTAGCTTCATAGCACATAAGTGTAGCTACTTCTGTAATAAGTTCACGAAATTCCTTTGAACCTGTATTTTTATCTCTTATCAAAGTCAGTTTGTGTTTTATAAGCGGATGATCCATTATAAAAGGCTTCATTTATATTTTCCTCCGAGATTATCTTTCATTTTCTATTGCTGTAATTTTATCTATTCTCTTTTGATGACGTCCGCCTTCAAACTCTGTTTCAAGGAATACATCAACCAGTTCACAGGCAAGGCCGGGACCTACAACTCTGCCACCCATGCACAAAGCATTTGCATCATTGTGAAGTCTTGTATATTTAGCACTGAAATAATCAGAGCAGCAAGCAGCTCTTATACCCTTAACTTTGTTTGCAGCCATGGAAATTCCTATACCTGTACCGCAAATAAGAATTGCTTTTTCACATTCGCCCTTTGTTACCGCCTGGCAAGCTGCCTTTGCATAGTCGGGGTAATCACAGGAATCGGTTGAATATGTGCCAAAGTCCTTGTATTCAACACCTTTTTCGTCCAAATGCTTCATAATTGCCTGTTTAAGTTCAAATCCTCCATGGTCGCTTCCTAATGCTATCATGATTAATTCCTCCGTTTAATAGTTTATTTATTTGATTATTTTTTACACAAATTATAGTCTTTTTCAAGTTTTTCTCTGCGTTCTCTTTCCGCCTGGGGAAGTCTTATATAAGCGGGAACCAGTTCCCCTGCCGAAAGTGCCTCATTTAAACCGTTTTGCCGGATTATTCTTTCGGCAATTTTAGCTATTGATGAGGCTCTGCTATAACGAATTGCCTCAGGTGCCCCGTAAATATTGCTAAGTTTGTCTTTAAAGTATTCCATACAAAGAACAGTGCCGTCCCCTACAAAGTGAATTTTTCTGTTTTCATATTTTTTTAAAATTTCATAAAGTTCGTCTAAACTTATGGCACAGTCCTGATGAAGATAACCGATATTCCCATTGGCTGCCTCAAATACAGCGGTGTAAACCTGATTGCATCTGGCATCCATAACAGAGCAGATTATATTGTCAAAACCTTCCATGTTGTTGGCAAGTCCCTCCAGAGTGGAAATTCCCATACAGGGTTTCCCCATAAATTCATAAGTCCCTTCAGGATTAGTTTTGGTAAAACTTGTTCCGGCTCCCAAAGCCATGCCTTTTACAGCAGCAATTCCTATTCTGAGTCCGGTAAAAGAACCGGGGCCTATGGCAGATGCAAATAAATCTATATCGGATATATCTATGTTGCTTTCTTTACACAGGGACTGCACCATTTCCATAATAGTCTGACTGTGGGTAAGTTTAGTATTTAAAAAATACTCTCCTATTAGGAAATTATTTTCCCATATACAGGCTGTGGCAGCCACTGACGATGAATCAACAGCCAATATCTTCAAGCCTATCATCTCCCTTTATAGTAATTTTTCTTGAATTTTCCCCTGTTTGACTTATATCCACAAAAATTGTGTTTTCAGGCAGTACATCTTCAATATTTTCGCTCCATTCAATGGCTATTACCCCATCCATTTCCAGATAGTCAAAAAAACCGGTGGAATAAAGATCATCATAACCTTCAACTCTGTACATATCAAAATGGTATAATGTAAATTTTTTTCCGCCATATTCATTGACCAAAGCAAAGGTGGGGCTTGAAACATCATCAGTAATTTCAAGACCTTTGGCCAAACCTCTGGTAAAAGCGGTTTTTCCCATTCCCATAGAGCCTTTATAAGCTATTACATCCCCAGAAGTGAGAATTTTACCCAGCTTTTCAGCCAAAGCTTCAGTTTCACTTACAGAGTTTGTATCAAATATTTTTATCATGTAAAATACCTCTAATATTGCTGAATTTCTATATCAAAAAATATAAATATAATTTATTATACGAATTATTATAACAGAAAAACAGGATTTTTTCCACTTTTTTTTCAGAAGTTTGTAAATTTATAAATTGCCAGTAATATTCCCTTGATACTGAGGATAGGAAATAGTATAATTAAATAAAAAATTATTTTACAAGGAAATTAAACATGAAATTTATTTTTAAAAGCATTGTTAACTATATAAAAGAAACAGATAAGATTTTAATTTTTCTGTGTATGTGTGCTTCCGCTTACAGTGTTGTACTATTGGCCGGAATTGAAAATTCCGGTATGCTAGCATCATCAAGGCAAATTGTAGTACAAGCCATAGCTGCAGTTGCAGGACTTATCGCTGCCATTATTCTCTCAAAAATTGACTATAAACTGATGGCAAAATTATGGAAATTTCACTCTGTTATTGCTTACGGGCTGGTTATTCTTACTTTTTTCATAGGTATACGTGTCAGCGACTTTGTAGATGACAGAGCATGGCTCCAGCTTCCTTTTGGAATGACACTTCAGCCCTCGGAACTTTTAAAAATTTCCTTTATTGTTACATTTGCCTTTCATCTTGAAAAAATTGGCAGTAAACTGAACAATATAAAATATCTTTTGGGAATACTTCTTCATGCACTTATTCCCATTGCTCTTATTATGAAACAAGGAGACCATGGAACAGCCCTTATTTTTGCATTTATTTTTATGAGTATGCTTTTTGCAGCCGGTTTAAGCTGGAAATATATTATACCGGCAGCACTTTTGGCAGTGTGTTCCCTGCCGATTTTATGGAATATAATCGGCGAAGACAAACAAATGAGAATTATGACAGTTTTTAACCCTATGCTTGACCCACAGGGTATAGGCTGGCAGCAAAATATGGGTATGTTGTCCATAGGTTCGGGAGAAATTTGGGGAAAAGGTATATTCTATGGAAATCATCACTATGTTTCTGAAATATACAATGACTTTATTTTTGCATTTCTCGGTGAAGCCTTGGGTTTTGTGGGCTGTATGTCAGTTATTATTCTGCTTTCCGCCATAGTTTTAAAAATTCTTTTTACAGCGTCAAAAAGCAAGGATTTTTTAGGCAAATATATATGTGTAGGTGTTTTTTCAATGTTTGCTTTTCAAATCCTTCTTAATATTGGAATGTGTATAAGCACTTTGCCGGTTATCGGAGTAACTCTGCCGTTTTTCTCGGCGGGAGGCACTTCTGTAGTATCATCTTATCTTGGTATAGGCCTTGCTCTAAGTGTATATACTCACAACAGCGAAAAAGGTATTTTCGGAGAAAAACTGTAATAAAATTCACTACAAATATATTTTCAGGAGGATAAAAATGTTAAACACAGTTTCTATTATTCTAGCCGCAGAAAACGGAGAAAATTTTAAAAGCAAAAAATCAAAATATCAGCATGAAGTTTTATTTAAACCCATGATAAACTGGGTTTGTGATGTCTGCAAAGAAGTGGGCATTGAAACAAATTCCGTAGCCATTTCCGACAAAAACGAGGAATTGACAAAACTTATTCCTGAAGGCTTTGCAGTATTATCAAATCACAGAGCAATTATGGCTTTTGCTGCTCAAAATATGGATAGAGATATTCTTATGATAAAAGGCGATAATATTTTTGCAGACAAAGAAACATTGGAAAAATCCCATGAACAGCACCAAAGTGAAAATAATGACATAACTTCTGTTATCGTGGATTTTAACGGCAAAGAAGTAAACTGCAATATTCACTGGCTAAAAACTGGTTACCTTCTTAAAGTACTTGATACTATTCAAAATCTCGGAAATGACAATGACAGCAATCCACTTAATTTACTAAATGATATAGAAGGTAAAAAAGGTATTTATAAAACACAAAACTCCAACTGTGTCTGCCAGATTCCCGACAGAGCTGCTTTAGTCAGCATCACTGAATTTGCACGACTCTATGTGTTGGATAAATTATACAAAGACGGTGTAAATATCCCCTATGACAATGGTGTAATTATCTCCCCCGATGTTAAAATTGGTATGGATACCACTGTTTTGCCCAATACTATTATTGAAGGCAAAACTACTATTGGTGAAGATTGTGTAATAGGTGAAAATACTCATATTATCAGTTCAACTATCGGAGATGGAAATAAAATTTTAAGTTCTTATATAGAAAATTCCATTATTCATAATGAAACTAAAATTGGTCCCTATGTTCATATAAGACCTGATTCCGAAATCCATGATTTTGTAAAACTGGGTAACTTTGTGGAAATTAAATCTTCCAGCATAGACAAATACACTTCTGTGGCACATCTCACATATTTAGGTGACAGTAAGTTAGGCAGATTTGTAAATGTGGGCTGTGGAGTTGTTACTGCAAATTATGACGGTGCAGAAAAACACCATACAATTATAGAGGACAGTGCATTTATTGGCTGCAACACCAACTTTATTCCCCCTGTTCATATCGGAAAAGGCAGTGTTATCGGAGCCGGCAGTACCATTGACCAGGATGTAGGGGACTTTGCTCTTGCCCTTGCCAGAAACAAACAAGTTGTTAAAGAAGATTGGGCTCTCAAAAAAGGAAAGTATAAAAAAGGTTTGTAATTTTTAAAAATGCAGGTAAAAATTCATTTTTCTCATTAACTTCACTTACATAAATTGTAAAATAATCGATTTAAAGTCCATTTTATTTACTATTTTTTAAAAAACTATTAAAATGTACTATAT
>JAHHUB010000058.1 GCA_020024175.1 Oscillospiraceae bacterium
CTGACAGTAATTTTGCCCGAAAATGTTTTCTTTCAAAATGAAACAATAAATACTGTTTCATCAAAGTTGACAGCTCACCAAATAAATGCCCAAAACATGATTTTCAACAGTGTCAGCGGAAAATTTGATGTAAATATGCTGAATGCTGAAAATGTAAAATGTGATACGGTTAGCGGAAAGGTAAATATAAAAGGCAAAATAAAAAAAGCCAGTCTTAATTCAACATCAGGAAATATTAACCTGTATCTGGAAGAAAATCCTGAAAAGATTTCACTTAATCAGGTAAGTGGTAGCAATCAGATATATCTCCCGGAAAACTGTGGATTTGTTGCCTGCGTTTCCGGAATTTCCCAAAAAATAATTACGGATTTCCTGGTAAACAAAAATCATAACCGTATGATATATGGTGATGGCAGTGCTCAAATAAGTATAAGCAGTGTCAGTGGTATGACCCATATTTATAAATCTTTATAAATAACATAAAATCTTTGTTATTGAAATTGCTGTATTTATTGATTACATAGAAATAATAACAAGTTTTTATCTGCCTTTGTGTTTTTGTTTTTTCTTTTGTTGTTTTAATTGAAATTGACGCTTGGATTCAGCTTCCTTTTGCTGACGACTTTTGATTTTATGGTCCTCTTTATATTGTTCATGTTGTATTTTCAAAGCTTGCTGTGATTTAGTGCCGATTCCCTTATCAGAGAGGTGTTTTTTTACATCTCTCTTGATTCTTTTGGGATTTTTTTTAGTTTGCTTTATCAGTGCTGATACAGGTGGACTGAATTTTAAATTAAAATAATTCTTTAGTATAAACTCATAAACTTCAAAATCTTTGGGTTCAGAGCCAAATATTACTTTAGCTGCTGATAATTCTTCATTCTCAAATCGTTCAAAAACGCCAATCCAAAATGGATTTTCAAAAAATACTGTCAAATTGCCTGTTACTATGCTCATGACAATCCCTCCTAAAATAATTGTAATGAACAAAGAACGGACAACCCGGAGGGGCAGGTTACTTACCCTGTCAAACTGACAGGACGGCCGGGCTACCTACCGGCTCTAGTGCATTAGCACATTGCGTTTTTATCTTTGCAGTTTATAATAATGCCTTACAGCATACTATAACTATCATAATTATAACAAGTTTCTCGGTATTTCGCAATACTTTAATATATCACTTTTCATTTTGGATTTTCTAAATTATAAAATATTTTGTTATATTTTAGGATAGTTTGGTATTGCAAAATCAACATTTTTCTGGCAGAACATTTAAAAATGCCTATACTAAATAAACCGGTTTAAAATAAGTAATATCTCTGTTTGCCAATAATTTAAAAATATTATTCTGTCATCTGAACATAATTATAAAAATAGCCGACCACAGAAATTTTTCTTTCTGTGATTGGCTTATTTTGTTATGTGATATTATGATTCACTTTCTCTCAAACGCTCTACAATGGTTTGTTTTGATACACTGTGATACACAAATAAAGGAACCAAACATCCCAAAAGTATAAATATCGGTGCCACAATCAAAACAGGTACAAAAGAAGGTTTATATGAGAAAAACCAGAACATTTTGCCAAGTAAGGTAGCTACCATAGGTCCACCTGCCAGTGAGAATATAATGGCAAATACAACTGAGCCAAAAGCATAGAAAATTCCTTCCAAAACAAGCATGGTTTTCAGTTGTTTTCCTGTCATGCCAATGGATTGAAGCATTGCAAATTCTCGTTTTCGGGTAAGTATACCTGTGAGAATGGCATTTATAAAATTCAGCACACCTACTAAGCCAACTATAAAGGAAAGCAATCCTCCCACAATAAGGAACATGGAACGAAAACCTTCAAATTCCTTTACATAGCTTTGCTTGCTCTCATAGCCATAGCGAGGGTTGACTGTTTCTGTGTAGCTGTGAAGAAATTCCTCCATACTGCTTTCAGAACTATCCTCTACATCAAAGGCATAAAGCATTACATCGGATTTACCCGTGATTTCTCGGAAAGTTTCGGAATTCATAACAAATTCATCTGACCCATAATAGCGATAACTTATGGTGTGAGGTATAAGTACCAATGCTTCTACGGTAAAGGTTTCATCATGGTAAACACTGGGGCGTGCCATATATCCCCGTTCTCCGAAATCCTCAGGATTTTCATGAACTTCTCCTGTTTGTGGGTCATAATACTCCCATTTTTCGGGTACACGGAGAGTTACAGTATCTCCGATTTTTGCCCAGTGGGAATTTGCCTTAGGCTTGCCGTAATCATCAGCAGAATACACTGCCGCTATTGCACGACTGCCAGGTTCATATAGTTTGGATAAATCTCCTTCTAATACAGTGAGTTTATCAAGAATAAAAGAGTCCATACCATAAGTATTCACCATATATCTGACACGACCATCAGGAGTGTGATCTGTATTTGAAAGCTGATAATTCACATTTTCTTCTAAATTGCCATAGCGGAGCATAGTTTGGCGTACCCATTCTTCGGGGGCAAACTGCTGGATAACATCTAACTGACCATAGATTTTTCCGCCATTGGCAATACCATTGTGTTTATTTATGTCAGCAATAACTTCTTCAGGCAGTATGCCTTTGCCACTGTCCCAATTTGTTACATTGTTATTAAAATAGCCTCCATCTGCCAAAATAAAATCACAAACTGCCTTGTCCTGCAAATATTTATCCATGTCAAACCCATTTGTAAATATAGTTGTCATTTGCAGCAGTACCACAGCTAAAGTAAGGCTTAAAATGGTTATAATTGTTTTACTTTTACTGCGGCCAAGATTATTCCAAGCCATTTTTGGAACAGAAATATTATTACTGCCTTTCTTTTCTTTCTTTTTATTGCTGCTGCCTTCTGTCCAGCGAACTGCTTCCACAGGAGAAACTTTCGCTGCCATTCGTCCAGGCCTTGCACAGGATAGCAATACTGTAAAGACAGAAAATACCCCGGAGCCTAAAAAAATCATGGGAGAAACAGATACAGTATCTACTACAAGACCATTTAGTCTGCTCATAATTACAGGACTAAGCTTTGCCCCGATGAACCAGCCAAATAGACACCCTATTGGAATACCTACTGCACAAAGCATAAGAGCCTGACGGTGCAGAACAGATTTAATTTGCTTTCCTGTGGTACCTATGGTTTTCAGCAGTCCGTAATAGCGAATATCATTCACCACTGAAATTTGGAATACATTATAGATAATTAAATACCCTGTGAAGATAACTAACAGCAGCAGAATAATAACTGCTATAACAGTCATTGGATCAGCATTTTTAGTAAACTGAGTATCTGTGTAACCCCAGTTAACTCCGATTGGTATGTAATTTGGTTTTGCAGGTTCTTCGCTTTGATAACCATGGTTTGCCAAAATGGTATTTAGATTTTTTTCAATATTGTGGGAAGATTTAAACATAACATCTAAATTCCAGCTGCCATACAGTTTTTCTTCATTAGGAACAGATATTCCCATGTCATTCAAAACCGAATTAACTCTGCTTTCAGGAATTACAATATGGTTTGCTACCACAATGGGATCTTTTTTCCACCAACCGCAAAGTGTAAAAGTCTGTTCAATGGGTTTACCACACACATCTACCAGAATAGTAAATTCTGCACCGATTTTAGGCTCTACACCAAGAAGATTTAAAATCTCTAAATCTGTAGCTGCTTCATTGGTACCTTCTTTTGGCAATCTGCCTTCAATAGGGTCTAAATACATCCAGTGGGCATCATTGGGATTTTCATATCGTATTTCTACATGGTTTTTACGCAGTTCATCATTTGATGCAAATCCAAGAACACGCCCAACACCCCATTCTTTAATGAGGGGATCTTCCCTAAGTTCAAGAAACTGTTCTTCGGTCAAATACTTAAATCCACCATGGGAAAAACCTCCAACCTGACGAAAGTTAGATTGCTGAAATGCTTCATTCATAGATAGACTTATAGTGAAAATAGCAGTAAATAGTATAGTTGTCAAAGCGATTGCCAGTATAGCAATAATGTTTCGGGTTTTAGAAGCTTTAAAACTCTTATTTGCCAAATCCCGAATACAGGGTTTGTTGTTAACACACAGCATTTTTTTACCCCCTCACTACAATACGACCATCTTCAATACGGATAATTCTGTCCGCAAGCTGGGCAATTTCTTCATTGTGAGTTATCATTACAATAGTTTGTGAAAAACGCTGACTGGTTACTTTCAGTAAACTTAATACATCCTGACTGGTTTTGCTGTCTAAGTTGCCTGTGGGTTCATCTGCCAGAATAATAGCAGGTTTTGCTGCCAATGCACGGGCAATGGCTACACGTTGCTGCTGTCCTCCTGATAGGTTGTTTGGGAGATTTTGCAGTTTCTTTTCAAGCCCCAGTACCTGAATAATATCTTTAATATAAGTTTCATCTATCTGTCTGCCATCAAGGCGGATAGGCAGAATTATGTTTTCCATTACATTAAGCACAGGCACCAAATTATAGTTTTGAAATATAAATCCTATTTTGCGGCGTCGAAAAATTGTCAGTTCCTCATCATTCAAAACAGAAAGTTCTTTTCCGTCCACTGTAACAGTGCCACTGGTAGGACGATCAAGTCCCCCAAGCATATGCAGAAGTGTTGACTTGCCGGAACCTGATGTGCCCACAATAGCTACAAATTCACCTTTTTCTACACTTAAATCCACACCATCCAAAGCATGAACGGCTGTTTCACTGTTTCCATAAATCTTTTTAAGGTTTTGTACCTGTAAAATACTCATATTTGTTTCCTCCATTAAAAAATCTGTATGAAGTGAGTAAGTTTTTTCTCTCTTCATACAGATAATATCATATGATTCTTTCCAAAATCTTTCGAGAGGCTATAAAATTCTTACAGTTTTGAAAGAATTGGTTTTATGCAGGCAGAAATACGGAAAATACCGAACCTTTTCCAACTTCTGAACTGACTTTGATATAGCCTTTCTCATTTTTTAAAATTTCCCGTGCAAGATATAATCCAATTCCTACACCTTCTTCATAAGCATTCATATTTGAGCGGTAAAACCGTGAGAAAATCTTTGCCTGTTCTTCCTCCGAAATACCTATGCCTGTATCTGCCACATCTATTCGGATAAACATCTCATAAGCTATGACTGAAATTGTTATTTTGCCATTATTGGTATATTTAATGGCATTGTCCACCAAATTGCAGAGAGCCTCAGAAGTCCATTTGATATCAAAGCAAGCGGCAGCCTCTGTGGGATTTACTATGAGTGCCAGTCCTTTCTTTGCAGCTTTGGATGCAAACTGCTGCTTTACCTGTTTAAGTATGGGATAAATGTTGCTGTGCTCTGTATGCAGAGCTATAATGCCGTTTTCCAGACGGGATAGCTTTACCAATGAATCAATAAGAAACCTGAGTTTTTCTGCCTGTTCATGGATAGTTGTTGTGTATTTAATGATTTCTGGAGGAAGCTGTTCCTCCTGCAAAAGTTCGGTATATAAAAGTAAATTTGCAATAGGGGTTTTAGTCTGATGAGAAATATCACCAATCAGCATTTTAATTCTGTCTTTTTCTTTCTCTACATTTTGTGCTGATATTGCAGATGCAGAAAGATAATTAGCAAAACGAGTTTCCAGTGCAGAAAGCATACTTTCATCAAAGGTGGTTCCCTTAAAGTTTCCATTCATTGCTGCTGTAATCATGGAATCAAGTGTGTTCATGATTTTGCGGGTTTTTCTATGATTTATAAAAATAACAACAACAGCAATAATAAGGCAAACTGCTCCGAAAATCAAAGCCCAGTTATTCATAATTATTCACCCATACATACCCTATACCATACACTGTTTTGATATAGTCTTTAGCATTTAATTTGTCCCGCAGACGCTTAACTGTTACTGACAGAGCATTTTCATCTACATAGTCAGCACCATCTGTCCAAATACGGTCTACAAGAGCAGCTCGTTCCATTGTACAGCCTTTATTTTCCACTAACAGTTTAAGCAGTTTCTGTTCTGTTTTACTCAGCTCTATATTGGAGCCATTCACAAAAAATTGCTGTGCTGCAAAATCAAAGGAATAGGGTCCTATAATTACAGATGCTATATTTTTCTCATTATATGATTTACGCAGCTGAGTATTTACTCTTGCACGAAGAACTGTCAGAGAAAAGGGTTTTGTTATGTAATCATCGGCACCTTTTTCCAAACCGTTCACCACATCTTCATCCGTATCATTGGCTGTAAGCAGGATAACAGGTGGTTTATTGGAATTTGTGCATAATTCCTGCAATAGTTCAAGCCCGTTTCCATCAGGAAGGTTAAGGTCCAGCAAAATCAGATTTGGTATCTGACAAAGTAATTGTTCTTTGGCTGATTGAAGATTATAGCAGGAAATTATCTGCCTGTTGTCTGTTTTTAAAGCTTTGCAAAGTCCCTGATTTAAACCTTTGTCATCTTCTACAATAAGAATTTGTTCCATATTTATTCGCCTTACTTTCTATTTAAAAGTAAAAACAAATGGTCAGATTCTCTTAATAAAACAAAAAAGTATCTGACCTTTTGATATATTATATAAATTATAAATGAAAGTATTTTAGATTGTCAAGTGTGATTTATGGATCAATATAATGATTGCTTTATAATTTTTATATTCATATAGCAGATAAAAGAAAATTCACTTATTGGGCATTTGATAAGGCAAGTACAAAATTTTATCCAATATAAAGCATAAATTTAAAAAATTCTAAGGATGTATACAGCCTTTGATATTACGCTATGCTGAATTTCTTTTGTACTTTCCCATAAATTTTGCGAACCCCCAAGTATCATGTGATATATAGTTTTTTTAGTTATATAATTTGAAATTTTTTATGATTTAATAAATGTATGCGTACCAATATATCATTTTTCTGATTTTGAGCCTAAATATGTACCATAAACTTACACATAAAAAAATCACCACTTTTCATGTAGATACATACATTGAAACAGGAGGTGAGTTTTTGAAAGCAAAGTTTATTCTTTCTATATTCTTTGGGAGTTTGTGGCTGGCTTTTTCAACTTTTTTTGCAGTTGGCTGGGCACAGGAAGTTTCTCAAACATTGCCGGTAATCTATGTTTGGTGGGTTATTATTGGGATTGCCTTGCTGCCGGGTTTTTTGATGAGTTGTATGTTTTTCTCCAATCTATTGCATTGGAATATAAAAAATTACCCGGATACACAGGAAGATACAACTATTATTATGTGTGCACACAATGAAGAACAAACCATAAGCCAATCTATTCAGGCAATAATCAATCAGCAATATAAAGGACATATACGTCTGCTTGTGGTGGATAATGCATCCAGCGATTATACAAAACAGGAAATAGCCAAACTACAGGGATTACAGTCAGAAAACTGTTTGGTGGAATATATTTATTGTGCTAAACCAGGTAAGGCAATGGCACTTAATACAGCATTGTCATTAATATGTACCCCTCATTTTATTACAGTTGATGCAGATACATATTTGGAAAAAAATGCAGTACAGAATATCATGAATCAAATTGTATATTGCAACAGTGCCTGTGTTGCAGGAAATTTGTTTGTACAAAATCCTAAAGCTTCTCTGATTACAAAGATGCAAAACTATGATTATCTGCTTAGTATAGCTTCAATTAAGCGATTTCAGGGAAGTTACCAGTCTACATTGGTAGCACAGGGAGCCTTCAGTGCCTATGAGACAGATGCTGTCCGAAAAGCAGGCGGTTGGCAGGATGTGTTGGGAGAAGATATTGTACTAACCTATCAGCTTCTTCAGCAAGGATTTTCTTCCACCTATGAACCAAAGGCTGTAGGATATACAAGGGTTCCTGAAACCTTAATCGATTTATATAAGCAGCGAAAACGTTGGGCAATCGGAATGTTGGAGGGTTTATCTGTAGTACCTCCCTGGAAACAGGGCAGAGTACTTTCTCGATATTTTGCATATGTCAACCTATCAGTTATCTATCTTGATTTAGCTTTTTTATTCGGATTTCTCCCAGGGGTCATTCTTGCATTATTTGGATGTTATTACTTTGTGGGATTTTTGACACTTATCACAATAGTTGTCTGTATTTTGCTTTTTTTCAATATGTATCTCTATCAAAAAAAGCTGAAAATTCCATTTGGTGACAGCATTTGTGGATTTGTATGTTTTCTTCTGTTTTTTCAAATTATTCAAAGTATAGCATCATTGCATGGATATTTGATTCAACTGAGGCATGGAAAAGGTGAGTGGAAGTAAACAAATGGTGTCTATATATGGGATACATGGTTATTCCATCTCAGTCAATATAGTGTATAGCCATGATTGTTCAGATAATTTTCTGCGGAAAGCAAACCATTATTGGTATAAATGTATTGGTTGTAAATGATTTGGATTGCTTTCACTTCATCCTCAGCAATTACCAGATTGTCGTTTTTAAGCTGGTAAATATTATGAGTATGAGTATTACACCAATAGACAAAATCGTTAATAAGTCAATATTCTCAGAAAGCTGAGCCCCAGTTGATATGGTTTTCACTAGCAGATGTGTCAGATTAATACCCATGATTTTTTAAAATACTATCCATATTCTCTTTGATATGATTTGCGTTTTTTGACATCATATTCAGATTCCAACTATCAGTAAGTTTATCTTCGGTAGGCAGAGAAATTACCATGTCATTCAAAACGAAATTACTCAACTTTCTGAAATGCTAAGGTCTGCACCGTCCAAAGTGTGAATGGCATTTTCACTTAAACCATAAAAATTTTTTAAGGTTACATGCCTCTAAAATACTCATATTCATTCCTTCAAAAAAAATTGTGTACAGGGAATATCTTTTTTCCTGTACACAAATATTAACATAACATTCTTTCTGAAATCTTTTTAAATTATTTAGCAATTAATCTTTAAAATGTATAAAGCCCAAAATTATGGCAGAAAAGTATTGTTTTGTGGACAACCATGCAAAATCTTTTCTTTCAATAATATTTTCAAAGTTGTCATATGCTTTTATTTCGCTGTTTTCCATAAATAAAACACACTGATTAGGTTTAATATACGATGTGCAATGAGTTATTGAAATAACAGTAATATTTTTTCGCCATTTTGGAAATCGTATTTATAACTTTTTTACTTGTACTTTCAAAATATCTATAAAATCTTTTGTATTTGGTTCATAATATAAATTATTTGAATTGTAATTAATATATTGAA
>JAHHUB010000059.1 GCA_020024175.1 Oscillospiraceae bacterium
TTTTGCCTTAAAAATAAAAATTATGTAAATATATCGTCAATAAATTGAAAGAAATAAAAAAATAGTTTATAATGTAAAGAATGATTAATTAAAATGTCAGGAGTAATAATTTTGAAAGAGATATATTTGGACAACAGTGCCACTACAAAAGTGAGCGAAGAAGCTGCCAGGCTTGCTTATGAAATAATGACAGAAAATTACGGAAATCCTTCCTCGCTGCATGAAAAAGGATTGCAGGCACAGCTTGCCGTGGAAAAGGCAAGAAAGCAAATTGCAAACGCATTAAACTGCGATGAAAATTGCATTTTCTTTACTTCAGGAGGAACAGAGTCCAATAATACAGCTATTTTAGGAGGAGCAGATGCGGCTAAAAGGCGTGGAAATAAAGTTGTAACCACTGCTTTTGAACATTCATCTGTTATGGAATCTTTTAAAGAGCTGGAAAAAAGGGGAATGGAAACAGTTTATGTTTCACCCAATGAAAAAGGAGAAATCACTGCTGAGGATTTGGCTGATGCTGTTGACGAAAACACTGTTCTGGTAAGTTTCATGCTGGTAAATAACGAAATAGGCACTTTAATGCCTTTTGAAGAAGCGGTAAAAGCTATCAGAAAAAAAAATCCAAATGTTTTAATTCACTGCGATGCAGTACAGGCTTTCGGAAAAATACAAATTAGCCTGAAAAAAAATGATATAGATTTATTATCTGTAAGTTCTCATAAAATTCACGGACCCAAAGGTATGGGAGCTCTTTATATAAAAAAAGGAGTTAGAATAACACCTCTTATCCACGGCGGAGAACAGCAGAAGAAAATCCGCCCCGGTACTGAAAGCACACCTTTAATCTGTGCTTTTGGATTGGCTGCACAAACGGCGATGAAAGAGCTTACATCCGGGGAAGAACATTTAAAAGAACTCTGTGCCTATTTTGACGAGGAAGTAAAAAAAAGACAGGGTATTGTAATAAACAGCCCTGAAAACAGCACTGTATATATAAGAAACATCTCAGTGCCTGGTTACAGAAGTGAAATCATGCTTCATGGATTGGAAAACATGGGAGTTTATGTTTCCGGCGGTTCTGCCTGTGCCAAAGGGGAAAAAAGCCATGTTTTAAAATCTATGGGACTTAAAAATGATATAATTGACTCCGCTTTAAGAGTCAGCTTTTCAAAATACAGCACTATGGAGGAAGTGAAAGTTTTTTTTGAGGCTTTGGATTGCTGTATGAATAAAATAATAAAAGTAAAATAACTGGAGAACAATATGAAAGAAGTAATACTCATAAAAAACGGGGAAATCGCTTTAAAAGGACTTAACCGTTCAACTTTTGAAGAAATACTCATTAAAAATCTGAAAAAGAGACTTAACGGTTCAGGCAGATTTAAAATAAGCAGAGCTCAGTCAACCATATACTGTGAACCATTTGATGAAAGCTGCGATTTGGACGAGGCTGCCGAAAAAATCAGCAAGGTGTTCGGTATTGCGGCATTTACAAGAGCCTGTGTTGCAGAAAAAGACTGGAATGACATTAAGTCAAAAGCTGTACCTTATTTAAAAGATGTTTTGGAAGATGCCAAAACTTTTAAAGTGGAAGCTAAGAGAAGTGATAAAAATTTTTCTATGAAATCTCCCGAAATCTGTATGGAAATGGGCGGAGAACTTTTGGAAGCATATCCACATTTGTCTGTTGATGTTCATAACCCGGATGTTACCGTAATAATTGAAATAAGAGATTTTGGGGCATATATACATGCAAAACAGGAGAACGGAGCAGGAGGAATTCCTGTAGGCAGTGGTGGCAGAGCGGCACTTTTGACTTCCGGCGGAATAGACAGCCCTGTAGCAGGCTGGATGATGGCAAAAAGAGGATTGGAAATTACTGCAATACATTTTGCCGCTCCTCCATATACCAGCGAAAGAGCAAAGCTAAAGGTTATAACCCTTTGTGAAAAAATGTCAGAATACTGTGGAAGGATTAAACTGATAGTAGTGCCTTTTACGGAAATTCAGGAAAATATCAGAGAAAAATGCCCGGAAGAATATTTCACCATTATTATGAGAAGATATATGATGAAGATAGCTGAAAAAATCGCACAAAACGAAAAATGCAAAGCTCTTATAACAGGAGAAAGTTTGGGACAGGTGGCAAGCCAGACTTTGGGAGCATTGGCTTGCACTGATGTGGCTTGTGAAATGCCTGTACTTCGTCCGTTAATAGGTATGGATAAGGAAGAAATTATCAGAATATCAAGAAAAATTGATACATTTGAAACTTCTATACTGCCTTATGAGGACTGCTGTACAGTATTTACCCCCAGACACCCCAAAACCAAACCAAGGCTTAACGATGTTCTCCATGCAGAAGAAGCTTTTGACGCAAGTGAAATGATAGAAACCTGCGTAAATAATGTTGAAGTTATAAATATAGGATAGAGGAGGGATTTTTGCTTGCTTAAAGCAGAAATTATAAACCTGACATCTGAGTTTTCAAGACACAGCCAAAGAGAGTCTTTTACCCGTATAATACGCAAACACATGGAATTTATGGGAATTGAAACAGATGATATAATTGATATATCTCAAAGACCGGAGATTACTGCATCTAAAATTTCCGAGGCTGTTTCCAAAGCAAATATTGTCATCACCATAGGCGGGTTATGTACACACATGAATGACCTGGTTAAGCACACTTTGGTGGCAAATTTTCTGCTGACAACGGAATTTAAACAAAAGGAATATGACAAACTAAAGAAAATATATCCTAATCACTCAGATGATTTGCTGCACCGAGCTGCGGAATATCCCACAGGTGCAAAAAGATTTGAATCTGTAGGGGCATCTGGTTTTGCCATAGAGATAAAAGACAGAATAATCATATGTCTGCCATCGGAGCCTTTGGAAATTTACAATATGTTTTCGGGACAGGTTCTGCCTTATCTTGCCAAAGCGGTTAAATCCGACTGTGTTACCAAAAGAACACTTTTCCCAAAAATAAACATTACCGATGGTCAGAATATTGCAGAACAACTCTCTGATGTCAGTGTATGTGTAGATGCATATAAGCTCCCGGAGGGTACAGTGATCATGGCAACAGGCAGAGAAGGAGCAGTAAAAACCACAATGCTGGCCTGTGAGGAATTTTCCAGAAATTTAAAGCCGAAAAACCCTTTGATTTTTTCAGGGGACGGAGCTAAGGAAAGAGCTAATTTTAATCAGTTTTTTTCAAAAGAAAAAAAACCTAAGAAAAAATGGGTTATGGTTTCATTGCTGACTTTATTTGTTGCTACAGCGGCAGTGTCCGGTGGGTATATAGGATATAATTATTATGTTTCTTATATAAATCAAAAAAATAATGACCGTTTACAGGAACTTTTAAATCAGCAGAGTATGATTAGTTCCCAATCGTCGGAAGAATTAGCTGAAGAAAGTACATCGGAAAATTCGGAAAGCAGTTTTGAGGAAAAGGAAGAAAAGAAAATTTTGCCTTTGTTTGAGGATTTTTATTCCAAAAACAGTGATATAGCGGGCTGGATAAAAATAGAGGACACCAAAATTAACTACCCTGTAATGCAGTCCACAGACAATGAATTTTATCTCAAAAATGATTTTGACAAAAAGAGCAATAAATATGGCATACCTTTTATGGATTACGAAAATAACTTTGATGAAAGAGATAAAAACATAGTAATCTACGGACACAATATGAATGATGGTCAAATGTTTGGAGATTTGATTAAATACAGAAATATAGAATTTTATAAAAAACACCCTGTAATAGAATTTAACACATTATATGAAAAGGGAAAATATAAAATAATAAGCGGATTTGTTACCAACACAAAGCCGGAACATGGTGAACCCTTTGATTATCACAATAAGATAAATTTTGCAACTGACAAGGAATTTGAAGATTTTGTGAAAGATATAAAAATTCGCTCATTTTTTAACGCACCTGTTGATGTGAAACCCGAAGATAATCTGCTTACTTTGTCAACCTGTACTTATGAGTTTGACGGTGCCAGATTTGTACTGGTGGCAAGACAAATCAGAGATGGGGAAAGTGAGGAAGTGGATGTAAGCCTTGCAGAAGAAAACGAACCATTACTCCCCGATGTTTGGTATAAGCTTTTTGGCGGAAGTCCTCCCGCTGTTTCTGTTATGAGTGTAAATAGCAGTGAAAACAGCAATTCCTCCGAAAAAACCGAAAGCAGCAAGGAAGAAAGCAGCTCGCAGGCTGCATCTTCCCAAAACTCGGAGGAAAGCTCCCAAACACAGTCATCATCGGAAAAAACCGAAAGCAATTCATCTATGGAAGCAAGTGAACCTAAATCGGAAAGCAGTTCCGGCAAAAGCAGTGAGACAACTTCACAGGAATTTTCACGGGAACCGGATGTACCTTCTATTATTGAAGATGAAAGTAATCCACAGGGAAGTTCTTCCAAAGAACAGTCAAATAAAAATGATGGTAATTCATCTGAAAAAAATAATTCAGGGACAGAAGATGATAAAATTTTCGGCGAAAATGAAAAAGATTTTGAAAATAGTTCAGACGGAAATTCACAATGGGAAAATGATCAGGAAGAGGATTATTCACCTTCCCAGGATGTGATGAACGAAATTCTCAAGATAAATGCAAACGGCAAAAATATTAAAATGAAAGCATATGATGCCATTTGTCAGATAGTTGAAAATGAAACCCGTGGAAATATGCTTCCGGAAGCTATTAAGGCTCAGGCGATTGCAAGTTATACCTATGTAAAATACAACAATTCCAAGGGAATTTATCCTCAGGTGTCATTAAATCCAAAAGTCAGCAAAACAGTCAGAGATGCGGTTTCTGCGGTTTTGGGCAAGACTATAAGATATGACGGTCAGCTTATAAATGCCACTTATCACTCCACTTCCAGAGGAAAAACCGCATCATCCAAGTATGTATGGGGCACAAATCTGCCTTATTTGGTGTCAGTGGACAGCCCTTATGATAAGGAATCACCTTACTATAAAAATACATACAGTATTTCTGACAAGGAACTTGCCCGTCAGGTTTTGGATACATACGGAATAGACCTTTATGCCACCAACATACACCCCTCCGATTGGATTTTCATAGACGAAAGCCGCATGAATCCCGGAGGTTATGTGGGTGTAGTGGAAATAGGTGGATATGATAAGAGTGAGGGAGGAACTGTAGAAAGAGGCACCCCTATCACAGGAAGAAGTGTTAGAGAAAAACTGCTTAAATTTAACCTTAAATCCACAGCCTTTGATGTGGATTATGTGGGCAATAAGTTTATATTCACCACATATGGCTATGGTCACGGAGTGGGAATGAGTCAATGGGGAGCTCAGGGAATGGCAAAAGACGGATACAGCTATGAAGAAATTTTAACTCACTATTATACAGGCACATTTGTGGAAGATTATTAGCATAAAAGCAAAGGGAATGGGCAAAACCGTTCCCTTTGCCTTTGATAGTGGTAAATATGCACACATATGCCTGATTTAATAAGATAATCATTATTTAAAAAAATGAAAATCCCTTTTGAAAAAGGAAATCTATTGACTGGGAAAACTATATGTGTTATACTGAATATACCTCTAAAAGGGTTATTTTTTTATGTCCAAAAATAAGTAAGTAAGTCCCCTTTAATCGAGGGAGGCAAAAAAATCCGTCAACCAGGAGGTGCCGAAATGAGGGTTAAAATCACATTGGCTTGCACAGAATGTAAGCAACGTAATTACAACACAAAGAAAAACAAGAAGAACGATCCTGACAGGCTGGAAATGAACAAATACTGTAAGTTCTGCAGGAAGCACACTCTTCACAGAGAAACCAAGTAAGTCGAAAGGTGGGGGAACGAATGTCAAATGAGAAAGAGGGCAAAAAAAGCCCCGGATTCATTTCAAAAATCGGCCGTTTCTTTAAAGACTTGCAAGGTGAAACAAAGAAGGTAGTTTGGCCATCGAAAAAACAGGTTATCAATAATACATGGGTTGTTATTGTAACTGTTTGTGTTGCAGGTTTGGTTATCGGAGGAGTGGATATTATCCTTTCCAACCTTGTCAATCTGCTCTTCAGGGGTGCTTAACAAAGAAACAAAGCACGGAGGAATTAAAGATGTCTGATACTGCAAAATGGTATGTTATCCACACTTATTCCGGTTACGAAAATAAGGTGGCAACAAGCATTCTCAATGCGGTTGAAAACCGCAAGTTACAAGACCTTTTCAGCGAAGTAAAAGTACCTACTGAAATGGTCATGGAAATCAATAAGGACAACAAAAAAAAAGAAGTGGAACACAAGATTTTCCCCGGTTATGTACTTGTTAAAATGATAATGACCGATGACTCCTGGTATGTGGTAAGAAATATCAGAGGTGTTACGGGATTTGTCGGACCGGGCTCAAAACCAGTTCCGCTGACCGATGAGGAAGTCGCCAGACTTGGAATTGAATTGGATGAAAATACCGAAGAATCGGCTAAGAGCAACATCCGTTTGTCTTACAAGGTGGGTGATTCCGTAAAGGTTATGTCAGGATACTTGGCTGGCTTTATCGGAACCGTAAACGAAATCGATTTGGAAAACCAGGTTGTAAAAGTTACTGTTTCCGTTATGACCAACGATACATTGGTAGAACTGGGTCTTGATCAAGTTCAAAATCTTGAGTAACTTTTAAGAGGTGGAACACTTTTTATATTATATCGTGTTCCGTAGGTGGTTAAATTGATATAGAATTTAACCTGTGGGAGGGCGGCAAAAATTCTTCATACAGCTATTGCTACCCGAAATTTACCACTATTATGGAGGTGCAAGAATAATGGCTCAAAAAGTTGTAGGCTACATCAAGCTGCAAATTCCTGCCGGCAAAGCAACACCGGCTCCACCAGTTGGTCCTGCTCTTGGACAGCATGGTGTTAATATCATGGCATTCACAAAAGAATTTAACGAGCGTACAAAAAATAATGTAGGTATGATTATACCTGTTGTTATCACAGTTTACGCTGACCGTTCCTTTACTTTTATCACAAAGACTCCACCAGCTTCCATTCTTATCAAGAAGGCAGCAGGTTTGGAAAAGGCATCCGGTGTGCCTAACAAAAATAAAGTAGGAAAGATCACTAGGGAACAGTGTAGACAAATTGCTGAAACAAAAATGCCTGACCTTAACGCTGCTGACATTGAAGCAGCTATGAGCATGGTTGCAGGATCTGCTCGCAGCATGGGCATAGAAGTAGTTGACTAACACTTCCCAAGTGGGAGGAAGAAACAACATCCGTTAATTACCACTAGGAGGAAAGTTAAATGAAACACGGAAAACATTATGTTGACAGCGCTAAACTTTATGACGGCGCTCAACTATTTGATATTGCAGAGGCTCTTGACCTTTGCGTTAAAACAGCAAAAGCTAAGTTTGACGAAACAGTTGAAGCTCACATCAGATTGGGTGTTGACTCCCGTCATGCTGACCAACAAGTAAGAGGTGCAGTAGTTTTGCCTAACGGTACAGGTAAAACAGTAAGAGTTGCTGTTATCTGTAAAGAAGACAAGCAGGAAGCTGCTAAGGCTGCCGGTGCAGATTATGTTGGTGCAGAAGCTTTGGTACAAAAGATTCAGACAGAAAACTGGATGGATTTCGACGTTCTTATTGCTACTCCCGATATGATGGGATTGGTAGGACGTATTGGTAGAATCCTTGGTCCACGTGGACTTATGCCAAGCCCTAAAGCAGGTACAGTTACTCCTGATGTTGTTAAGGCTGTCAGCGAAGCTAAAGCTGGTAAGATTGAATACCGTTTGGACAAAACAAATATTATTCACTGCCCAATCGGAAAAGCATCTTTCGGTACAGAAAAGCTCCAGGAAAACTTCGATACACTTATGAGTGCTATTGTTAAGGCTAAACCTGCTGCTGCAAAAGGACAATACATCAGATCCTGTGTTGTTGCATCAACAATGGGACCTGGCGTTAAGATTAACCCATCTAAATTCGGCGTATAATTATGGATTTTTTAAAGCCACAGATTTATATCTGTGGCTTTTTTGTATTTTATAAATTAATAATGTAAATTTAATATTATTCGCTTGAAAATGCCAAAACTATTATTTATAATAAAATAAAAAAAGTGGGTGGAGTAATATGATAAAACATGGCTTGGTTTTAGGTGGCGGTGGCTCACGGGGGGCCTATCAAATCGGTGTATGGAAAGCTTTAAACGAACTTAATATAAAACCAGATGTAATCACCGGAACTTCTATAGGGGCATTAAACGGTGCTCTGATGGTACAGGAGGACTATGAAGGTGCTTTGCAACTTTGGAATGGCATGGATTATGATAAAGTTGCCTCCGATATAAGCCCGGAAAATTTTGATACTTATAAGGGGACAGGTCAGGCTTTCTTTACATTTTTAAAAAGTGTAATTGCAGAAGGTGGTATAGATATTACCCCTTTGGAACAAACTGTAAGGGAAATGCTTGATGAATATAAAGTTCGCTCTTCAAATATAGAATTTGGTATGGTTACAGTGGAATATCCTAATATGAAGGAAGTTGCAGTATCTAAAAAAGAAATTCCTCATGGAAAAATGGCTGATTATCTTCTGGCATCTGCGGCCTGTTATCCTGCTTTTAAATGCCGCAATATTGACGATACAAAATATGTGGATGGGGGATACAGAAATAATTTGCCCATAGATTTAGCCATTGAACTGGGTGCAAATGAGGTAATAGCTGTGGATTTGGAAGCAGCGGGGGAATATGTACAATCATCCTACCGAAATATTCCTGTAAGATATATTAAAAGCTATTGGAATTTAGGGGCATTTCTTGCCTTTTCCAAAGATGTAATAAAGAAAAACATGAAACTCGGATATTTAGATGTTATGCGTTCTTACAGAGTTTTGGACGGTACAGCATATGCTTTTAAAAAAGGTGAAAAGGAAATTCTTTATGAAAGTGCAAAGCCATATTTTGAATTTTTTAAAAAAATGACAGGAATAGATATAGAAGAACGGGACAAAATTGTGGATAAAACTGTTACTTCAAAGCTTATTAAAGCTATGAATTTCAATCCAAAATCCAAAATAAGCACAAAAGAATATCTACTGAGAATGGCTGAAATTACTGCACAAAATCTGAATATTTCACCTGTAAAAATATACACAGTGGAAGAATTTAATGCTGAAATACTAAAAG
>JAHHUB010000006.1 GCA_020024175.1 Oscillospiraceae bacterium
TTATTAGATCTAACCGTAATTTTTAATATTACTCTCGCGGCGGGGCGACCTCGCTGTCAGACACATTTATTAGATCTAACTGTAATTTTTAATATTACTCTCGCGGCGGGGCGACCTCGCTATCAGACACATTTATTAGATCTAACCGTAATTTTTAATGTTGCTCTTGTGGCAGGGCAACCCCGCTGTCAGATGCGTTTATTAAATTTAACTGTAATTTTTAATATTACTCTTGTGGCGGGGCGATCAAAATTTTATTAAAATAAAAAAAGCCTTTCTTTTATATCACAAAAAGAAAGACCTTTTCAGCATAAATGCTGTATTAAAATTTAACTTCACAGATTTATTTTAGGTATAAATTCTATGTTATATACTATTATACTACAGTGTGGAATTTTTACTGCTGAATATATTATCAAAGTCACAGACTTTCTCAATAATTTCCACGGCTTTTTCCAAGCCTTTACGGTCAGTTTCATCAAATCTGTTTAAATTAGGGCTATCAATATCCAAAACCCCCACTATTTTTCCATTTTGTCTTATGGGGATTACAATTTCGGAATTGGAGGCACCATCGCAGGCAATATGCCCCGGAAATTTATGAACATCTTCTATAAGCATTGTTTTATTTTCAGCTACTGCTGTACCACAGACACCTTTTCCGATTTCAATTTTTACACAGGCTGGTTTTCCACCAAAAGGTCCCAGTAAAAGCTCGCTATTTTTAATAAGATAAAATCCCGCCCAGTTTATATCAGGAAGTATATCAAAAATAAGAGCTGAAATATTAGATAAATTGGAAAGTGTACAATCCACTCCATCAGTAATTACCTTTAATTTTCTCAGCAATAAATCATACATTTTCTCTTTATTTTCAGCAGTTTTTTCACTTATATACATAATTAAAATCTCCTTTTATACAAAAAAGGACAGCAAAAAAACTGTCCTTTTTCATAGTTACTACTTAACAAGTTCCTTAACCTTAGCAGCCTTACCAACACGGTCTCTGAGGTAATAGAGTTTAGCTCTGCGGATTTTACCTTTACGAACTACTTCAACCTTGTCAACGTGTGGGGAGTGAACAGGGAATACTCTTTCAACTCCACAGCCAAGTGATACACGGCGAACTGTAAATGTTTCAGCAATACCGCCATGTTTCTTAGCGATAACTGTTCCTTCAAAGATCTGAATTCTTTCTCTGTCGCCTTCCTTGATCTTTACGTGTACTTTTACATAGTCACCGATTTCAACTACCGGTGCTTCTGCCTTAAGGCAGCTGTTTGAAATTTGCTTCAAAGCGTCCATTTTAAATTTCCTCCTTAATATATACAGACTTTCATAACTCAAAAGGTTAGAGGACTGTCTGCTTTGCGTTGCGGACTTCTGTGTCCATTCGGCAAACCCTACCGTCAATGCGGTAGTCAAGCATGCTTTTATATTATATTATACTTTTTACAAAAATTCAAGAACATATTATGCAATATTCCGATTTTTTTGATTTTTGTATAAAATTTGCATTTTTTATGAAAAACGCTCATTATTTTCGTTAAAAATTCCTGTTCTTCTTATTTTAAAATGGGAAATTTCCTCATTATAAACTTCACAAAACTTATTTATTATCAACATTGGATTTACATTAAAAATAATTCCCGCATTTATTTTGAGTGAGAAATTAATAAAATCTTCTCCGCCATCTATGGAAATAACCTCAAAAACAGGCTTTAAATCTATTTCTTTCATGCCTTTTTTAGATTTTTTCTCAACTATGATTTTATCTTTGTTTATAAATTCGGTGAATTTTTCTTTTATTCTATCAGGTTTTTCAAAGTAAATATCCATGTCATAAGTTGCCCAAACAATTTCCTTTGGTTCTTCTTTAGGGGGACTTACTTTGGTTATTTCTATACCTTCAGGCATTACTGAATTTAATTTTTCCTGTATTTCTTCATAATTATTGTCCTCAGGTTCCATTTTAACATCGAAAAATTCACTGGTGCTTTCATATCCCAAAGATAATGCCAAAGGATAGTTTAAATACATATGTGGGTTATATCCCATTGTGTACCAAACAGGAATTTCTGCTCTTTTTATAGCTCTCTGCAAACATTTTGCCATATCCAAATGAGCTATATATTTAGCTCTGCCTGTTTTGTTAAAAAATACTCTTACAGGTTTAGTTGTGTTAATCATTATTTGCAGACACCCCCTACTGCTCTTGACGCTCCACAGCCTGTGCATTTTTCACGGCAGTTTGGTGTTGTCAAACTTTCATGGGCAAGTTTATTCTCTTTTATAAGAAATTTTTTTGTTACAAGGTAATCCAAGTGATCCCAGGGCATAATTTCCTCATAGCTTCTTTGACGATTTGAGTAAAAAGTGCCGTCCACACCACACTCATCAAGAGCTTTAATCCAGCGATTAAGATCAAAATATTCTCCCCAAGCATCAAGTTTACTGCCCTTTTTCCAGGCAAGTTCAACCACATCACAGAGTCTTCTGTCGCCTCTTGCTAAAATTCCCTCCAAAACACTGATATCTGCGTCATGATAACTGGGGTTAATCTTTCTGGTGGTAATTTCATTGAGGAGAATTTTCTGTTTTCTGTGGAATTCTTCAACAGTGTTCTGTGCTTCAAATTCAAAAGGTGTAAAAGGTTTTGGAACAAAGCAGGCACAGCTTATATTTACATTTACACCTTTCCCCTTTGGTCTGTTCGGCATATTGTAAAACAAATCCACAACTTTTTGTCCCAAATGAGCTATAGCTTTTATATCATCATCGGTTTCTGTGGGCAATCCCATCATAAAATAGAGTTTTACTGTAGTGTATCCGCTTTCAAAAGCCATTAAACAAGTATCCATAATTTCTTTTTCGGTGATATTTTTATTGATTACATCACGCATACGCTGTGTTCCGGCTTCAGGAGCAAAGGTAAGTCCTGATTTTCTCACTTTTTTAATTTTTTCCAGAAGTTCCTCGGAAAAATTATCTATTCTGAGAGATGGCAGTGAAATATTTATCTTTTCATCCTCACTCCATGTAATCATTTTGTCTAAAAGCGGTTCTATTTCCCTGTAATCACTGGTTGAAAGACTGGTCAGCGATACTTCTTCATAACCTGCATTTTTGCAGATTTCATAAGCGGATTTATTTACTGTGTCATGATGTTTCTCCCGCACGGGGCGATAAATATATCCCGCCTGTCAGAATCGACAGCCTCTTATACAGCCACGGAAAACTTCTGCCATTGCTCTGTCATGAACTGTATCAGAAAAAGGCACAACAAATTCAGAAGGATAAAAAACCTTGTCCATATCTTCAATAATGCGTTTTTCCACTTTTTTAGGTGCATTATGTGTAGGTGTAACGGATTTTATGGTTTTATCCTCATTATATTCCACCTCATAAAATGCAGGAACATAAATTCCTTTTATTTGAGCTGCTTTTTCCAGAAATTCCAGCTTGCTCAGATTTTGTTTTTTACATTCTTTATAAAGATCAATAAGTTCAAGGTTTACTTCTTCACCTTCACCCAAAACAAATATATCAATAAAATCCGCAATAGGTTCAGGGTTACAGGCACATGGACCTCCCGCTATTATAACAGGATCATTTTCGCTTCTTTTAGCACTTCTGACTTCAAGGCCTGACAAATCCAGCATATTTAAAACAGATGTAAAAGAAAGTTCATACTGTAAAGTAAAACCTATAAAATCAAAATCCCTTATAGGGTCAAGACTTTCCAGTCCATAAAGAGGAATGTTGTTTTCCCTCATCAAATTTTCCATATCCATATCCGGTGCAAAACATCTTTCGCACCAAATGTCATCTCTTTCATTTTTAAGGGAATAAAGTATCTTCATTCCCAAATGGGACATTCCCACATCGTACATATCGGGAAAGCACATGGCAAATCTAACCATATTATCGGTGAGTTTTTTTACCACGGAACCGGTTTCCCCTCCAGTATATCTAGAGGGTTTTTGTACTTTCATCAATATCTTATCAAGTTGTTCTATTTTCATAATATCTCCAAATAAATTATCTTTCCGTACCCCAGAAATAAACTCCTATTGTACCGGGACCGGAATGAGCTCCTATAATGGGACCCATTTCATTTATAATAATATCTTTTGGATTTGCCTTCTTGCTTATGTATTCTTTAAGATACTCGGCAGATTCCAAATCATCTCCATGACCTATAAAAATCACTTGTTTTTCTATATCAACAGCAGTAGACAGGCATTTGTCCGCCAAAGCTTCCAAAGCAGCTTTTCTTCCTCTCACTTTTCCCATCAATATAAGTTTTCCTTCATTGTCCATATGCATAATAGGCATAATTTTAAGCAAACTTCCTGCTATTGCTACGGTTTTAGACACTCTGCCTCCTCTATGAAGGAAGAATAAATCTTCTACAGTAAACCAATGGCACATATGCAGCTTTGAGTTTTCACACCACTTTACAAATTCATCTATATCCGGAGTAACTTTTTTCTTGTCCGCTGCCAAGCATACAAAAAGTCCAAATCCACAGGAAGCAGAAAGGCTGTCAACTACACAAATTTTTCTTTCAGGGTATTTTTCAGCCAAAATATCTTTTGCAATATTGGCAGACTGTATGGAACCGCTAAGTCCCGATGAAAAACAAAGGTAAACTATATCATTGCCTTTTTTAAGTTCTTCCTCAAAATATTCAATATATCTTTCTGAATTTATTTGTGCTGTGGTTACTTTCGCCTGTGTACGCAAAAGTTTAAATATTCCCTTAAATCCGTATTCTCTGAAATCGGAGTAATGGTTATATTCTTTATCATCTATAAAAAAAGGCATTGGTATAGCTGTTACATCATTTTTCTTCAAAATTTCTTCCGATATATCTACTGTTACATCGGTAAATAATACATAATTACTCATATATGTATTCCCTCCTGCAATTATAGTTTGATTATATTTTATCATCACTGTTATTATATTACAAGATATTTATTAAATTATCCGTTTTAAAAATAATAAAACTGCTATTCAAACATACCTCTTTTCAAAATAATGCTGTCTTTCATCATAATTTTCCCCTTAGCAAATACATCTGTTATCACTAAATCATCATTAAGAACAGTTAAATCCGCATCCATACCCTCAGCTATCCTGCCCTTTTGTGTGAAATTTAATGCATCAGCCACATTTGAAGTGATGAATTTCAGTGCATTTTCCAAAGGCATATTGTATTTTACTGTCATTTCCTTTATGGTGTCAAAAAGAGTGGTCATTTTTCCCACACCTATACCTATCATATTGTGGTTTTCATCCCATATAGGTGCACTGCCGTTGGAATCAGAGCTTAGTGTAAGTTTTTCCCTTGGTGCCTTTTCACAAAGCCAAATAAGTTTTTCTGCTGTATCTTCACCGGCTGTCAAATCCACATAACCGCCCATATTGGCAAATTTTTCACTGTCATCCATATGTCTGCCCATATGTGTTGGTCTAAAATGAGTTATGGGAATATCTGTTTCTTCCACTATTTCAATTACAGGTTTTATTCCGTTTTTAAATGTTCCTACATGAATGTGAAGTACACCAGGTTTTCCTGCCACAAGAGCTGCAATTCTTATATCTGAAACCAATCTTATGATTTCCTCTTTTGTGGGGTGGGAACTTCTATGATCTGAAAAAGCCAATTTGCAGCCTATAATTTCACTTATATAAACAATATCTTTCATTATATTTTCAGTCAAAGTCTGTTCGGGATAATGATAGGAACTGCTTAAACAGTAAGCTGTAATACCTTCATTATTAAGGGCTTTTGTTTTAGCAAGCAGGTTTTCTGTAGTTCTGGTTATTCCGTCAGTGCCTAAAAGTCCCACCAATGTAGTAACACCGGATTCAATTACATGAGAAAGTTTAAGTTCAGGAGTTCTTGAGTGAAGTCCTCCCTCACCGCCTCCTCCTATAACATGGACATGTTGATCTATAAAACCAGGTACAAGTTTTTTACCTTTTAGATCCATTACTTCTAGATTTTTTAAAACGGGATTTAAGTTATCCCCTATTTCGGCAATTTTATCAAAGGCTATAAGAACATCTTTTTTTCCTATATGCTCAGGTGTATAAATATCAGCATTTTTTATAAGTATCATAATATTGCTCCTACAAAAAAGAGACAGCTTATTTGCTGTCCCTTTTTACAAAATAATGTTTAATGAATTGCTCCGCCTACAGCTTTAATATCCTTATCGTTTTCAACGATTGCTTCAATAGCAAGTTCAATAGATCTTGCTATATCATTAAGTGACATACTTGCTATATTGCGTTTTTCAACAACTTGTTCAGGGATAAAAGGAACATGGATAAATCCACCCTTAACTCCTGGAAATTCCTTATTAATGTAATAAAGAACACCATACATTACATGGTTGCATACATATGTGCCTGCTGTATTGGAAACGATAGCCGGATAACCGCCTTTTTTGATGTTTTCAACCATAGCTTTTACAGGCAGATTGCTGAAGTAAGCTGCATCGCCATCTTCAAAGTTAGGTTCATCGATTGGTCTGAAACCTTCATTATCAGAAATTGAACCATCCATAATATTTATTGCAACTCTTTCAGGCTGAACACAGAATCTTGTACCTGCCTGACCTATGCTGAGTACGACATCAGGGTGAATTTCCTTCATTTTTTCATGAATGATTTCAACTGACTTTTTAAATACTGTAGGAATTTGCATTTTAACAATTTCAGCTCCTGCAATATTGTCTTTGATTATCTTTACAGCTTCCCAAGCCGGATTAATTTTTTCTCCACCGAATGGATCAAAACCTGTAATCAATATTTTCATTTTAAACACCTCTTATATTTGTAAGTTTCTATTTTATATTATTGCCCTAGAATGCCCATACATACATCAAAACGATGTGAATGACAAGCATAATTAAAGCAACAGGAACTTGAGCTTTAATAATTGAGTATTTACCTTTAGTTTCAAGAAGAGCAGCAGGCATAATGTTAAAGTTTGCTGCCATAGGTGTAATAAGTGTTCCACAATATCCGGCTGTCATACCAAGTGCACCTACAATAATTGGATTAGCACCTTGAGAAATAAGGAATGGTATACCAATACCAACTGTCATAACAGCAAATGCCGCAAAACCGTTACCCATTATTGCTGTAAACAAAGCCATACCTATACAATAAACTGCTGCTGCAATGAATTTGCTTCCATCAGGAATAAGTACACCAACCAAATTGGAAACAACTGCTCCGACTCCACAAGATGTGAACAATGCACCCAATGCTGCCAAAAGCTGTGGCAAGAGAGATACAGAACCCATTGTATCAATCATTCTTGTAGATTCAGTAACAATGCTTTTAGGTGGTGCTTTGGTAATGATGAATACTACAACTGCTCCGATAAATGCAGACACACCAATGGCATTATTTGAAGAAACAATACCTGTTGCAGCTACAATTACTGCTGAAAATGCAAGTACCAAAGATGGGATAAAAATGACATTTCCTATCTTGTCAGCATTTTTTCTTGCTTCTTCGGGAGCTATTTCAACACTCTTTGTTCTTACTACACCACCGGTTGCAGAAATAATTGCTGCTGCACAAATAATAAATCCTGTCAGTGTATAAGGAATATACTTACCTATTATAAAAGGAATTGCAATTAAAATCCAGAATATACCTGTTGTTTTACTCTTTGGATTTTCTTTGTCTTTAAATGCTTTAGCTGCATTTGCCACAAAAACAATACCGCAGATTACAAAAAATATTTCTGATAAAATCGGATTATATATTTTAGGATCCATAATTATTTCCTCCTGTTTAGCTTAAATTATGAAATTTAATTATTTTTTATGCCGTATTTTTTCTTCATCTTCATATCAAACAAAAGGAAGTAAATAATGCTTACTACCAAAGAAATACCGAATATCGGCCAGCTGGCAGCTGCAATCTGCAATGCATCTACATCAAATCCCTGTTCTGTCATTGTAGAGGCGACAAGCAAAGTACCGGAGCCACCCATAAAGCAAAGCTGTCCAAAGAAGTTACCAAAGTTTTCTGAAGCTGCTGCCAATCCCTTAACTTCGTCGGCATCTTTTTCATCAACAGCTCCATGTTTAGCTGAAACAGCACCTTCTGCCATAGGCAAAATAAGTGGTCTGATAAACTGAACATGACCGCCGAGACGAAGTGAAAAAGCAGCGGAGAACTGTCTGATAACAAGCCATACAGAGAGAAGTCTGCCACAGGTAACACTCTTAAATTTCATGATAAGGTCTTTTGCTTTTTCTTTAAGTCCATATCTTTCGCAGATACCGATAATACCTACAGTAACAACAAAAATTGTTGATTGTCTTTGGTTTACAAATGATTTTCCGAGTATTTCAAAAATTTCCATAAACTTTATATCACCGCTAAATACTGCAACCAGACCTGTAATAATTCCTGCTGCAACAACTGTACTGAATGTGTCCCATTTTCTTATAAAACCAATGACCACAAACAATACTCCTAAAAGTTTTAGTAATACCATAAAAAAAACCCCTATGCTATTTGTAATATTTAAATAAAATTACTCGAGAAGATAATAACATATATTTAGACGAAATACAACATTAAATTTATATTTGTAAACTATTCTATATTATTTTATTTGCACCGTGAAATTTTTTAGTATTACTCTATAAATATTACATATGTATTAATTTAGTAGTTTAAATGCCTCTCTTTTTGTATGCAATTTATACAGTTTTGCTATTGACTTTTGCAATATATAAATATATTATATAAAGTAATTACTATATTTATAATAGGAGTGAGTTTATGAGTACCAAATCTATTAGAATGACAGAAGGAAATATAAAGTCTATAATGATTAAATTTGCTTTCCCTATATTTTTAGGAAATGTTTTCCAGCAATTCTACAACATTGTAGATGCTATTGTGGTGGGAAATATTGTGGGACAGCAAGCTTTGGCAGCTGTCAGTTCCACAGGTTCTCTGGTATTTTTGCTGGTAGGATTTTTCGGTGGTGTATTTTCAGGTGCCAGTGTTATAATTTCTAGATATTTCGGTGCCAAAAATAATGACATGATTAAAAGATCTATTGGTACAACAGTATTTTTCGGCCTGGTTTCCGGAATTATTCTGACTGTTGTAGGAACAGTGTTTTCACCTGCAATACTAAATCTTATGGGTACTCCTGCAGATGTTTTCGCCGATGCTCAGGACTATATTCGTACATATTTTTCCGGTATTGTATTTGTAGTTCTTTACAATACTGCCTGTGGTATATTTCAGGCGGTCGGAGATAGCAAACGCCCTCTTTACTACCTTTTGGTATCTTCCGGAACAAATGTGGTTTTGGATATTGTATTTGTAGCAGGCATGAATATGGGTGTAAAAGGTGCTGCTATTGCCACAGTAATATCTCAGGCTGTCAGTTCCATACTTGCATTTTACCGTTTAAACCGCATAAAAGATGTTTATCATGTGGGATTAAAAACCATATGTGTAGACAAAGATATTTTAAAAAATATTATAAATATAGGTCTTCCATCTGGAATACAGAATTCTGTTATTGCTCTGGCAAATGTTGTAGTTCAGTCCAGCATTAACTCATTTGGTTCTGTTGCTATGGCGGGAAACGGTGCTTATTCTAAAATAGAAGGCTTTGCATTTATCCCGATTAACGCTTTTACAGCTTCCATAACTACATTCGTAAGTCAAAACCTTGGTGCTCATCAAACTGAAAGAGCTAAACAGGGAGCAAAATTCGGAATAATTTTTTCATGTGTCTTAGCTGAAATTATCGGAGCTGTCTTTATATTATTTGCTCCCCAATTAATAAGCATATTCGGCAAAGAAGCAGAGGTTATTGCAGTAGGTGCCTCCAGAGCTTATGTATGTTCCTGGTTTTTCTTCCTGCTTTCTTTCTCTCACTGTATTGCCAGTGTACTTCGTGGTGCTGGTATGTCCAAAATTCCGATGTTTATTATGCTTTCCATTTGGTGCGTACTTAGAGTAGCTTATATCAATGTAGTAACTCACTTCTTTCACAAAATTGAACTTGTATTTTGGGCTTACCCACTCACTTGGTTTATCAGCTCAATTTTATTTGTATACTATTATCGTAAATCCAAATGGGATGAGATTAATCAGTAAATCCAAAAACTCTTGCCTGCTTTGTAAATCAGACAAGAGTTTTTTAGTTTTATAGATAACAAAAAAAGCAGTCATACAGACTGCTTTTTATAATTTTAATACTATTAGTTATCGCTGCTCCACAAACCGTGAAGATTACAGTATGCATAAGCAGCAACAATTTCTTCGCCGTCTTCAATTTCAAATCTTGCTCTTGCAATATCCTGTTCACGAATATATTTAACAGAAACACCCTTGCTTGTTTCCAAAGCAATCCAAGAAATGTAGTGTTCTTCTGTCATTGGGTGGCTGATTGTGCTGACAGAAACTACAACTTCGTTTCTATTGTGTGTAATCATTGGAATGTGCTTTTCAGCAGAGCCTACGCTGGATTCAATAGGTTTCATTTTTTCGCCGCAACAAAAAACAGGTACACCTGAGTTATTAGCATATACTATAATATTGCCGCATGTTTCGCATTTGTAAAATGTCATGTTTTGTTCCTCCTTATTAGTTGAAATTAGTTGAAAAATAAATGTAGATTCATTTCGTCATCATTATACCATCTGATTATGAATAAAATATTAACATATAAGAAAATATTTTTATTAAAATATTGTTATTCTTTTCTTTTTATGATAAAATATATAAAAAATAATATTAATAATTGTAATGTTAGGAGATCATCTATGAAAAAACCAATTACTGTAGCTATTGCCGGTTTGGGCAACAGAGGAAAGGATACCTATGCCCAATATCAGCATATTGCACCGGAAGATATGAAAATTGTGGCAGTTGCTGATATTATAAGAGAAAAAGTAGATATTGCCAAAGAAGAATTTAATATTCCCGAGGAAATGTGCTTTAACTCTGCCGAAGAAATGCTTGAACAGCCCAAACTTGCTGATGTAATGATTATCGCCACACAGGACAGACAACATGTAGGCCACGCTATTCCGGCTTTGGAAAAAGGCTATCATTTGCTTTTGGAAAAACCTATTTCCCCTGATTTGGACGAATGTCTCAGACTCTTGGAAACAGCTCACAAAAATAACAGAATTGTAACTGTCTGCCATGTTCTGCGCTATACACCTTTCTATTCACAAATTAAGAAAGTTTTGGATGAAGGCACCATTGGTGAAATTATGAGCGTTCAGGCACTGGAAAATGTTATGTACTGGCATCAAGCTCACTCTTTTGTAAGAGGAAACTGGAAAAACGATCAGGAAACAAGTCCTATGATTTTACAAAAAAGCTGCCATGATATGGACTTATTCTCCTGGCTTATAAACAAAAAATGTCTCAGAGTTTCTTCCTATGGAAGTCTTCGACACTTCAACAAAGAAAACGCCCCTAAAGGAGCAGCTCTCAGATGTATGGATGGCTGCAAAGCTAAGGAAAACTGTCCATTTGATGCTGAAAAAATTTATGTTACCAACGAAAGAACAGGCATCAGACATGGCAAAACCGACTGGCCATGCAATGTTCTGGCTCAGCATCCAACAGAAGAAAAAATATATGAAGCTATCAAAACAGGACCTTACGGAAAATGTGTTTATGCCTGCAACAACAATGTAGTTGACCACCAAGTTGTAATCGGAGAATTTGAAGGTGGTGCAACTGTGGATTTCACCATGTGTGCATTTACCAGCACAGGCGGCAGAATGATTAAAATTATGGGTACAAACGGTGACATTATCGGAAATATGGAAACCAATACAATTCGTGTATGTGAGTTTGGAAAAGAACCTGTTATTTATGACATCAACAAGATGGCAAAAGACCTTTCCGGACATGGAGGCGGCGACAACAAAATGCTCCATGATTTCTTTGAACTTTTGGCAGATGAAAATAATCAAAAAAGCGTTCTTACCTCCATTGATGTTTCTGTGCAAAGCCATGTTATGGCATTGGCTGCAGAACAATCCAGACTTCATAACGGTAAATCCATTGAACTGGATGAATTTACAGCTAATAAATAATAAACACAAAACAGCACTGTCAGAAATTTAATTCTGACAGTGCTTTAAATAAAATTTTAAGGAATTTGCTATGAAATCTGATTTTGAAAAACTAAAAACATACTGGCCAATATTAGCTGAAACAGCAGTTACAGCAGAAAATCTCCTCCACTATGACAATAATTCCTGTGTTGTTAAACTGGGAATTTTCTGCGAAATTCTTGTAAAAGAAATTTTAACTTCCGAAAGATTATATCAATACATTGATTTAAGCCACTATGAGCGAATTGAAGTGTTGCAAAGATTAAATCTTCTCCCCCATAATATTATAAATATTCTGCATAAAATCAGAATGACAAGAAATGCAATACTCCATGAAAATGAAATTATATCGGATTATGAAGCTGTAAACCTTGTAAATAACTGCCATGAACTGGCTGATTGGTTTGTAAAAACCTATGGGTGCAGCCACCCTATCAGAGAAACTCACAGTACTGTTTATAAAAACAATTCAATTATCACTAATCAAAATAATAATTCCTACAGTTTTGATAATCGAAATTATCAAAAAAAGAAAAAAGATTATGTTATAATTGTCTCTTTGGTAGCTGTAATTGTAATTTTAATTATGATTTTATGCGGTTTATATGCTTTTTATTATTAGAAACAGTGCACTTTGAACATTTTCAGAGCACACCTTTTTTGAAATCTTATATTTGAAAAATACGGCACAGATCCTATTCTGTGCCGTATTTTATTTGTTTTTTTATTACAAATCGTAAATCTCACTGAATTTTTTAGTTAGATAATCAATATAGCATTGTGGTTTAAATTTACCGCAGACATCTTCAAATACATCAACAGGATCTTTCATCATACCAAAACGCCAGATTTTTTCTTCAAACCAGTCATTGATTTTGGAAATTTGATTGTCAGAAACAGCTTTTTTAACATCAAAATCTTTGTTCATTTCCATAAGATATTGAGCACCATAAGCAGAACCTATTGCGTAGGATGGGAAATAACCCACCAAACCTCCTGCCCAGTGGCTGTCCTGCAATGCACCATGTTTATCATCAGGAACATCAACTCCCAAATATTCCTTATAAAGTCTGTTCCAAACTGCAGGGATTTCCTTAGCGGTTATTTTTCCGTCAAACATCATCTTTTCAATTTCATATCTAATCATAATGTGTAAACAATATGTAAGTTCATCAGCTTCTGTTCTGATTAAAGACGGAACAGCTACATTTACCATTTTATAAAATTCTTCCGAGGAAATTCCATTGAAGTTATCAGGGAATCTTCTTTTAAATTCTTCCAGCAGTATATCAGTAAATTCTCTGCATCTTCCCAGGATATTTTCGTAAAATCTTGACTGGCTTTCATGTATTGCCATTGAAGCTCCGCCTGCCAGACTGGTATACATCAAATTTTCTCCTGTATGAAGTTCATACAATGCATGACCACCCTCATGCATATTGCTGTAAATTCCACTCAAAATGTTGTTTTCATAGTAATGGGTTGTTACTCTGACATCTTTTTTGCTGAAATTTGTGGTGAATGGATGTTCTGTTTCTGCAATATTAAAGTATTTTCTGTCTATAGCCATTCTGTCAATAATAAAGTCAGCCAATTTTCTCTGTTCTTCCAATGGATAACATTTTTTAAGCGGTGCATCACAAATCTGTTTTGCCTTAGAAATTTTGTGAATAAGAGGTACTATTCCGCTGCGAAGTTCGGAAAAAAATTCATCACATTTTTCTCGGGTAAGTCCTCTTTCATATATATCCAAACACACATCATAAGGGTTTTTTGTGCTGTCGTAATAACCTGCAAATTTCTTCTGAGTATCAAAAACTTTTTGCAGATATGGTTCAAACATTTCAAAATTATTTGTTTCTTTAGCTTCATGCCAAACACTTTCTGATTGGGACAATAGCATTTGATATGCAGTAAATTCATCTTTGGGAATTTTCTTTGTTCTTTCATAATCACGGTAAAGTTCACTTACATCTCTGGCAGTTACGGGATCAAGTTCATCTTTTACAGCCATTAAAGTTTCCAGCATTTCTGTGGTTTCAGGTGATGTGGTGAGTTCATAGCCCATTCTGCTAAGTTCTCCCATTGTGTTTGGTCTTACTTCCGCAGAACCTTTAGGGGCATAGGTAACTGCATCCCAGTAAATAAGTCCACTGGCATGAGAAATAGCAAATGATGTCATCTCATAGGATTTTAATTTTTCCAAAGCTTGTTCTTTAGTCATTTTTATTCCCTCCAATTTTATTTGTGTTATTATTTTGATGAAAGCTATTATAAATCAAATATTTGAATTATTTATTAAAACTAATACAGTTTTAATAAATTCGGAAATATCTACAATTAAGCAGTGAGAATTTCGGTAATTATTTCTACCAAAACAGAGTCAATATCTAAAGCACAAAGTTGGGAAATAACTTTTCCGCTGTCATTTTTACAGCAGACCATATCATATATTTTTTGTTTCAAATCATATTCTATTTCAGCCTGTTCCAAAATATTTCTTATTTCATCAACTCTGTTATTTTCAGCAAGTTCCAATTTGTTTTCAAATATTATTTTAAGTTCATCAAAAGCTTTCAGTTTTTCGATTTCCACTGTAACATTATTATTTTTCCATTTGGAATTAACCTTAATTTCTTCTTTGTTTAAATATACTTTAAAAGGAGTATTTTTAATGCCGTTAAAATTTATGCAATAATTTCTGACCTGTGGAATAAGTTCTGTTTTTCCTTCAGCCGGTGATATGGTAAATTCACCATTATTCCAATCAAAATTCATCTTTGTCTTAACACATTCACCTTTTTGATAATTTATGCTGTTGTTATCATCCTCATAAAGTACAAAGCTACCATTTGCTCCCCCATAAACAGACAAAATAAGACTTTCGGGATTTTTGTCAATATTCATTATATCAGTTTCAGGCAAAAGCGGAATTACGGAACCTGCTTTTGCAAAAACAGGAATAGCATCTCTGCCACGGTAGAAATTCATCATTCTTCCGCCATCATATACCCTGTGATTAAATATATCTATATATTTTCCCTCAGGAAGCCAGCCTTTTACCTTTGAAAGCCTGTAATCTTTGATTATAGGAGTAGTTATAGGCATAACAATAATACTGTCACCGAAATAATACTGATTTTTTACTATATAAGCATTTTCATCTTTTGGATAGTAATAATACATGGATCGTAAAAGCGGTATGTTGTTTTGATATGCTTTATAGTTCATAGTGTAAAGATATGGTACCATTCTGTGTCTTAATCTCAAAAATTTTTTCATCAGAACTTCTGTTTCCATACTGAATTTCCAAGGTTCTTTTGACACAAAAATATTATTCATGCTGTGAAGTCTCATTATAGGAGAGAAAACTCCGAACTGATACCAACGAAGCATCATATCTTCACTTCTCACACCGAACATATGACCACCTATATCATTACTCCACCAACCGTAACCAATATTGGAGGCTGTTGCAGTAAAATATGGCTGAAAGTCCAAAGAATCCCATGTAATAATAGTATCTCCCGAAAATCCTACTGAATATCTGTGACTTCCGGGACCCGAATATCTGGAGAAAATAAGCCCTCTCTTACCGTTTCGACAGCTATCTTTGTAATGGTAGTTATTAAGCATCCACAATCCGTCCAAACCTTCTACTCTGGAACCTGCTCCCTGCTGCCAGTCAATCCACCAAAAATCCACACCGTTTTCTTCATGAGGGTGGTGTAAATGTTTAAAATAAGCCTCAGTAAATTTTCTGTCAGCAATATTAAAGGAAATAGTATCTCCTTTTTTCACACCAAGTTCTTCTGCCATAGCATCATAGGCTTCTTCATAAGGTCGGCAGCCTAAAGCCGGATGAACATTCAAAGTTACTTTCTTTCCATGGTCATGCAGCCATTTCATAAAGCCTTTTGGGTCTGGAAAAAGTTCTTTGTTCCAGGTGTAACCTGTCCAGCCATCACCGTATTCAGGAGGAATATCAACTAAATGCCAGTCCATATCAATGACAGAAACAGAAAATGGTATGCAGTTTTCTTCAAATTGAGTCATCAGCTCTTTATATTCATTTTCGGTATAAGGATAATATCTGCTCCACCAGTTGCCCAAAGCATAACGTGGCAGCATGGGGGTTTTCCCTGTCAATATATAGTAATCATTAAGAGCTTCCAAATAATTAAACCCATAACCGAAAAAGTAAATATCAGTGTGATTTCTGTGTCCGGGTTCTACCCAACCGTCCTCAGTTTGAATAATTGACCCGCTATCATCCAAAACCGCATATCCTGATTTTGAAATTATTCCATCACCTAATTCACATTCACCGTCTATATCATCCAATGTTTTGGTTGTTCCTTTTAAATTTCCCCAACGGGAGCCATAATGCCAAACAGAACCCACTCCATCAAGCACCTCAATGCTAAGTCCGTATTTGCTGAAAGGTTTTTCATCATAAATTAAATGAAGCTTATCTGTAATAATTTCAATACTGTCAGATTTTTGCACTGTTCTAAAATTAACTTCGGGAAAATCTCTGTTTATAACAATTTGAGTTTTTCTGTCTTCAAAATAGCCTTCATCACTGTATTCAAGTCTTATCAAGGACGATGTCAGCACTGTAAATCTGTATTTTTCACCTTTAATAATATTGTTCATTTTATTAAGCCTCCTGATTATTATTTATCAGCGGATTTAACTGCTCTTATAGCTTCACTGAGGGTTTTTACTCCCACAATTTGAAGTCCTGCCAAATTATCTGTTTTAAGTTTGCTCACTGCACTTTGTGGGATAATACATTTTTCAAATCCCAATCTGTAAGCCTCATTTAATCTAAGCTGTATATGTGTAACCGTACGGATTTCTCCACCCAAACCCACTTCACCGAAAGCTATGGTGTGATTGTCGATTACAGCACCTGTAATATTTGAAACAAGGGCCAATGCCACAGATAAATCTGCTGCTGGCTCATCAAGTCTAAGTCCTCCCACTACATTTACATATACATCGGTATTTCCGAAAAAATAGCCACAGCGTTTTTCCAAAACCGCTAAAATAAGTGCCAGTCTGTTAAAATCAAAGCCAGTGGAAGTTCTTCTGGGCACTCCGAAACTTGTTTTTGATGCCAATGCCTGCACTTCCGCCAATATAGGACGGCTCCCTTCCATAACACAAGCCACACAACTTCCTGAAACATTTTCCGGTCTGCCCGAAAGCAGCATTGCTGACGGATTTTCCACTTCTTCCAAGCCAAGCTCTGTCATCTGAAATACGCCAATTTCGTTAGTTGAGCCATAACGGTTTTTTACAGCTCTCAAAATTCGATATGCCATACTTCTTTCACCTTCAAAGTAAAGCACTGTATCCACCATATGTTCCATAATTTTAGGACCTGCTATGGCACCGTCTTTGTTGACATGACCTACTATAAATATGGGAATTTCATTGGATTTTGCAGTAAAAATAAGTCTTTGTGTACATTCTCTCACCTGAGTTATACTGCCCGCTGATGACTGAAGCTGGGATAAATACATGGTTTGTATGGAATCCACTACAACTACAGAAGGCTTTATATTTTCAATAGTAGCTACAGCTTTTTCAATATCCGTAGTAGATGCTACCATTAAATTATCACTGTCCACTTTAAGGCGTGAGGCCCGTATTTTAATTTGTTTGGGGCTTTCCTCCCCTGTTATATAAAGAATTTTGTTTTCTCTGGACAAATTTGCACTCATCTGTAAAAGTATGGTGGATTTTCCTATACCGGGATCACCACTTATCAGCACTACAGAACCTTTTACAATTCCTGAACCCAAAACACGGTTAAGCTCACTTATACCTGTATCATAACGGTCTTCCGCAGACATTTCAATATTGTTGATAGAGGAAACAAATACATCTTCGGCTTTTACAACAGCAGCAAGGCGGTTTTTGGGAATTTCATCCTTTACAGTTTCAGACATTGTATTCCATTCACCACAGTCAGGGCATTTACCCAGCCATTTAGGAGATTCATATCCACAGTTTGAACACACATAGGTTGATTTTACTTTAGCCAATTAACACACTCCTATTTTTTTAGTTTTTTCATCATTTTGTTGCTGAACCAGCTTATTAAAAAAGACACCCCAAAAAGCAGAGCTGCAAACAGAAACACTTCTGAGGTAAATCCTTGTTTGAGTTTTTCTCCGAATATGGTGTTTAATATCATAGCGGGCAACATTCCCAAAAGAGAACCTGCCAGATAGCTGAAATAATTCATTCTCACATTACCCATATACCAGCTTAAAATATCACAGGGCAAAAATCCCACCGCACGGGTAACATAAGTAAATATAACCTGATTGTCGCAGCGATAATCTTCCAGTTTTTGAATATTTTTGTATTTATTTTTTAATTTTGCCGTGATAGACTCTTTGCAGATAATTCCTATTATATATGGCACTGTTACCGCAGTAATTGAACCTGCCAAATTTATCAGAAAAGCATATTTCAGTGGGTACATAGCTCCTACAGCTATATTAATTGCCACAATAGGGAAAAAAATCGTCAATGATTTAACAGCATATAAAAGCATAATAAAAAGAAAAGCCAAATATTTGTTTTGCGGCATTATTGCTGTTATATCAGCAGCTGTTATACCTCGTAACTTTGTGATAATCAAATACAATATATAGATTATCAACGGACTGCATAATATAATCAGCATTCTCCATTTTTTCTTATTTTTCAATTTAATAACTTCCTTTTCCTATTAATAAATTATCCTGATATATTAATTATACTCTATTTTATCTATTGATTAAAGTATATTTTTGGACTAAATAGTAATTTTTTTATTTTTTCTATATAACTATTGACAAATGACAGATTTTGTTGTAGAATAACAAATGTTGAATGAATATTGCCCGATTGTGTAAAGGTAGCACGACAGACTCTGACTCTGTTTGTGAGGGTTCGAATCCTTCTCGGGCAGCCATATGTAAGTCAAGCGAACACTTCCCCGATGTTTATTAAAGGAATGTTTGTCTTGACTTTTTTGTTACATAAATTAACCCCCATATTGCTTATATTGCAAGCAATATGGGGGTTTGCTATGGATTTGTATGCTGAATTAAGTTTTTTTTACCTATTTATATATACTTGTGTTGTAACACCATCAAATTTTAACAGATCCTTTATTTATCAGGATTTTTTGCTATCATACTGTTTTTTTCAAGTCTGTTATGCACACCAATACGCAGCAACGCATAAAAGATACTGCATACAGGCACAGCAAACAACATACCTGTAATCCCCCACAAACTTCCGCCAAATGTGATAGCTGCCAGTACCCATAATGGAGGAAGTCCAACTGAAGAACCAACAATACGGGGATATATAATATTTCCTTCAATCTGTTGAAGCAGCAGCAGGAACACAATAAAAATCAGTGCTTTTAATGGGCTTATCATACCAATCATAAATACACCTACTATTGCACCTATCCATGCTCCAACAATCGGAAGCAATGCAGTAAAACCAACCAATGCGCCAATCATAGTTGCATATGGTAACCGCAGCAATGCCATACCAAGCCAGCATAAAGTGCCAAGAATACATGCCTCAAGACACTGTCCGGAAACAAATTTTTCAAATGTTCTACCGGAAAGTTGTGCAACAAATAAAATATTTTTTGCAGCTTTATTTGGTAAGTACGCCTGACAAGTACGTGTAATCTGACTTTTCAGTGTTTCCTTTCCCAGCAAAATATACAGTGCAAATATAAATGCCATAATCATATTAAAAATACCACCAACGATTTTACCTATAACTGATAAAGTTCCTCCCACAAAACTGCTGACATTTTGGCGTAATAAATCCACCAGTTTAAGTCCTGTTTCATTCCAATCACT
>JAHHUB010000060.1 GCA_020024175.1 Oscillospiraceae bacterium
ATATAAAATATTAATTTTACCCCCTTGAAATTTAGATTGACTCCTTAATTAAGTGTTCAATTTAAATCTCAAGGGGATTTTTTTACGAAAATTATAATAAAAATGGTAATTATAGATTTTTTGCAGTTTGTTTTGTAGCTTTTATATATTTACAGTGGTATTCTCCATAGGTTTCACCTATAATTTCTTTTTTATATAGGCTTTCATCAAAATTCGGGAAATATGTATTTCCTTTAAATTCACCGTCAATCTCCGTTATATAAAGTATATCACACAAAGGTAAAGCCTGTTTGTAAATTGATCTGCCACCTGCTATGAAAATTTCTTTTTTGGGAAACATTTTTATAGCTTCCTCAAGTGTTTTGGCAGTAAAAAGATTTTCTCCCGAAAAATTTTTTGAATTTGAAACTATAATATTTATGCGATTTGGCAAAGGTCTGCCTATGCCTTCATAAGTTTTTCTGCCAAATATAACCACATTTTCCATAGTGAGTTTTTTAAAATGTGCCATATCTTCGGGGATATTCCAAGGCATATAAATTCCGTCCCCGATTAGTTTATTTTTATCATATGCAACAATTAAATTTATCATATTTTCACCTACATCACTATGGCTCCAAAAGGCATAAGAGCCAGTTTTGCCAATTTAAAATGCTGTTTGCCAAAGGGTATGCCGATTATTGTGATACAGCAAAGTACTCCCATAATTGCAGAGCATATAGCCATTGGTATACCTGACACAATAAGCCAGATAATATTGCAAAGCAGTGAAACAGTGCCCCCTCCGTAAATTACATTTTTACCAAAAGGAAAAAAACTCAGTGCAGCAAATTTAAAACACTGCACACCTACAGGTGCCCCAATTATTGTTATGCACCAAAGACAACCCGCTATTGCCCAACCAAGTCCGCTAAAAAATCCCCCACAGATAAACCACAAAAAATTACCTAAGCATCCCATATTTTATCCCCCATAAATTGCTATAAAATCATATAAATTAAGGGGTATTTTAATAAATACCCCTCTTTTTTAAGAATCACTAATTTCATCATATACAGTTAATCAAAAGAATGTATCAACAGAATATACTTAAAATTAGTTTTATTCTGAAAAAAGTAATTATTCAATTACCATTTCATAGTATTCTTCTTCATCTTCCTCATCTATGTATGGTACGGCATAAAAGCGTTTTCCGATAAGTTTTCGCAAATTTTGAATATCTGATAAATTCAATGCACCAAACTCCTGATAACAGGTAATTTCACTTGTTTCATTTAATTCTTCATAGAAATCCGTAACAAATACATAAAATTCATCTAAAATTCCCTCAATGGGAACCTGTGGCATATTCTGAGGGGTACCATCAGCTTCTACATAGCATTGAGGTTCAAATTCAAATGTAAGAGATGTTACAAAAATATCTTCATTGTTGTAAGGGGACTTGGTTTTGTAAATCCCCTCTTCAATTTCCTGAAACTTTGGTTCTTTGTATTTTTCGGATATGTAGTTTTTAAAATTTTTCATAAAATTATCCTCTATTTTGTAAAGTAGTCCACAGCACCACGGAAAATCGGTTGATCAGAATTGCCATCCATATTTTTGAAAATATCCTTGCCCGATCTTTCAGAATGTCCCATCTTACCCAAAACTCTGCCATCTAGGGAAGTAATACCTTCCACTGCCAAAAGTGAACCATTGGGGTTATATCTTATATCAAGTGTTGGATTACCTTCTAAATCCACATATTGTGTTGCAATTTGACCATTTTCAATCATCTTTTGCAATTCATCTTCCTGCATTACAAATCTGCCTTCACCATGGGAAATTGCCACTGTGTGAATATCATCCACATTGGTATGCATAAGCCATGGGGATTTATTGGAGGCAATTCTTGTTCTAACAAGACCTGATTGATGGCGTCCGATTATATTATATGTAATTGTTGGGCTGTTTTCATCAATATCCACAATGTCGCCGTATGGTACCAGACCCAGTTTAATAAGAGCCTGAAAACCATTGCAGATACCCAGCATAAGTCCATCACGTTTTTGAAGAAGTTCTCTGACAGCCTCGGTAATTCTCGGATTTCTGAAGAATGAAACAATGAATTTAGCGGAACCGTCCGGCTCATCCCCACCTGAAAATCCTCCGGGAATTGCTATAATATTAGCTTCTTTAATAAGTTTTTCAAATGCCAAAACAGATTCATTAATTCTTACAGGTTTAAGGTTATTTACTACAAAAATTTCGGTTTCTGCTCCTGCCTTTTCAAAGGCTCTGGCTGTGTCATATTCACAGTTTGTACCTGGAAATACAGGAATAAGAACCTTTGGTTTAGCAATTCTGGTACCAAATGTAGCATGGCATTCTGCCTTATAGGAAATCTTTGGAACATAAATCTTAGGTGTGGGAACTTTAGTTGGGAATATAGGTTCAAGTTTATTTTCCCATGCTTTTTGAACTTCATCCATATCAATTTCTGTATTATTTATTGAAATGCTGTATTTTTCAGTAGTTTCACCCAGAAGCAAAGCACCATCAATGCTGTCCTTAGCTTCCAAAATGAAAGCTCCGTAAACAGGATTAAACATTTCATTCATAGGTATATTTTCACTGAATTTAAAGCCTATGCCATTACCTACACACATCTTGGTAATGCCTGCGGAAATACCACCCATACCCACTGTCCATGCGGAAATAACTTTGCCATCAGCTATAAGTTCTTCAACTTTATCCATAACTTCCTTTACGCTGTCCAAATCGGAAATCATATCTTCATCATATTTAGGAGCAATATAGTAAACATGGCTTCCTGCTTTTTTAAATTCAGGGGAAATTACTTTTTCGGTATTTGCTGTGCTGACAGCAAAGGAAATAAGTGTAGGTGGTACACTTATATCTTCAAATGTACCGGACATGGAGTCCTTACCGCCAATAGCACCAACTTCAAGTTTGAGCTGAGCATCCAATCCACCCAAAAGTGCTGCCATTGGTTTGCCCCAGCTTTCTTCATTTCTGCCCAGTTTTTCAAAAAATTCCTGGAATGAAAGCCAGCATCTCTTTCTGGAACCGCCTGTGGCAATAAGTTTTGCAACTGATTCAATTACAGCAGATTTTGCACCTGCATATGGCGAACGGGAAGACACTTCAGGATTATATCCCCAGCTCATAAGAGAACAGGTGTTGGTATCACCGTATCTTACAGGGATTTTGGCACACATAGCCTGTGTAGGTGTAAGCTGATGTTTTCCTCCAAATGGCATAAGTACAGTACCATTGCCAACAGTGGAGTCGAATCTTTCACCTATACCTTTTTGTGAACATACATTGAGAGAAGATACATTTTCTATCCAGCAGGTTTTTATATCTTTCATTTCCAAAGTCTGAGCAAAATGTTCCGGAGCCTTAACTACAACATTCATATGTTTATCAGCACCATTAGAATTTAAGAAATCTCTGGATAGGTCAACAATTTTCTTATCATTCCATGTCATTGTAAGACGGTTTTTATTGGTAACAGTGGCAACCGGAATGGCGGAAAGATTTTCTTTTTCTGCCATTTTAATGAATTTATCCATGTCAATAGCTCTTACAACTACAGCCATTCTTTCCTGAGATTCACTGATTGCAAGTTCTGTACCATCAAGGCCGTCATATTTCTTTGGAACAAGGTCAAGGTTAATATCAAGTCCGTCTGCCAGTTCTCCAATAGCTACTGATACACCGCCTGCTCCAAAGTCATTGCAGCGTTTGATAAGTCTTGTAGCTTCACCGTTTCTGAAAAGTCTTTGGATTTTTCTTTCTTCGGGAGCATTTCCCTTTTGTACTTCTGCCCCACAAGCGGAAAGAGAATCCACTGTATGGGATTTAGAAGAACCTGTTGCACCTCCGCAGCCATCTCTGCCTGTTTTTCCGCCCAGAAGGATAACAACATCACCTGCCACAGGCACTTCTCTTATTACATTTTCTTCTGGAGCTGCTGCAATTACTGCACCTGCTTCAAGACGCTTGGCAACATAACCGGAGTGGTAAATTTCGCTTACCTGTCCTGTAGCAAGACCGATTTGGTTTCCGTATGAGCTGTAACCCTGAGCTGCTGTTGAAGTGATTTTGCTTTGAGGAAGTTTGCCTTTTTTGGTTTCGGAAAGAGCAGCCAGCGGATTTGCAGCACCTGTAACTCTCATAGCCTGATAAACAAAGCTTCTTCCTGAAAGGGGGTCACGGATTGCACCGCCCAAACAGGTAGCCGCACCACCAAAAGGTTCAATTTCTGTTGGGTGGTTATGAGTTTCGTTTTTGAACATAAGGAGCCAGTCCTCAAGATTTCCGTCATGGTTTACTTTAATCTTTACTGAGCAGGCATTAATTTCTTCGGATTCATCAAGGTTTGTGAGAAGTCCTTCTTTTTTAAGGTATCTGGCACCGATTGTAGCTAAATCCATAAGTGTAACAGGTTTTTGTGTTCTGCCTAAATTTTCTCTCATGGAAAGATAATTTTCATAGGATTTTTGAATTTCGTCACATTCAAACTTTACACTGTCCAAATGAGTGGAAAATGTAGTATGGCGGCAATGGTCTGACCAATATGTGTCAATCATCTTAACTTCAGTAATTGTTGGGTTTCTCTTTTCGGTATTTTTAAAATAATCCTGACAACAGAGAATATCATCTATATCCATAGCAAGTCCGTTTTCGGAAATATATTTTTCCAAATCGGTATGGCTCATGGAGATAAATCCTTCTACTATGGCAACTTCTGTGGGGATTTCAAAATTATCTTTCAAAGTTTTGGGAAATTCCAAAGATGCTTCTCTGGATTCCACAGGATTAATGAGGAATTTTTTGATATTTTCACGGGTTTCATCAGAAATATTGCCCTCAAAAATATAAATTCTGGCATTTTTAACTATGGGGCGTTCTTTTTGAGTAAAAAGTGAAATACATACTGATGCAGAATCTGCTCTCTGGTCAAACTGACCCGGCAGGTATTCTATTCCCAAAACATAACCTTCGGTTTTTGGAAGTTCATCATATGTAATATCAATGGGAGGTTCTGAAAACACTGTTTTCACAGCATATTTAAAATCTTTGTCGGTGATATTTTCCACATCATAACGATTGAAAAGTCTTACCTTGGTTATACCACATTCAGGGTAGGCATTTTTAAGCTGAGTATAAATACCGTCTGCCGCAACGGCAAATTCAGGTTTCTTTTCAACATAAACTCTTTTTACGGACATATCTAAACACTCCTTACAATAGTTTTATATTTATTCTTAAAAAAAGCTGACATCAGTCGATTATTTCACCTATACAACCATCATCCGTTGTCGCTTTTATTCTGACTTTATGAATTTCTCCCCTTACTGCCTGTGGAGAATCCACAAAAACAGGGGTATAATTTAAGCTGTGGCCTTTTCTGCCTAAGTTTGTAACTGTATTTTCAAACAAAACTTCTGCCACTGTACCGACTTGACTTTCCAAAAATTTTTGTCTTTGGGCATTGCAGATTTCATGGAGTTGTTTTGCTCTTTCGGTTTTGACAAATTCGGGAACCTGATCCGGCATTTGATCCGCTGCTGTATTTTCCCGTCGTGAATATGGGAAAATATGAGTCTGAGCAAATCCCGCTTCCTTTACAAAATTTACAGTTTGGGCAAAATCTTCATCGGTTTCTCCGGGAAATCCCACGATAATATCTGTGGTGATTGCAGGATTTTCAAAATCGGATTTTATAACATTTATAATTTGGCGGTATTCATCTGTATTATAAATTCTGCCCATATGTTTTAAAGTTTTGTTGCAACCCGACTGAAGTGCCACATGAAACTGTGGACAGATATTTTTAAATGTGGCCATTTCCTTAAAATCCTCCGCTGTTACAAGCATGGGTTCACTGGAGCCAAGACGCACTCTCTGCACACCGTCTACACGGCAGACTTCTCTTACAGCATCAATAAGCCTAAGCCCAATATCATAGCCATACATAGCCAGATTTATACCTACAAGCACAATCTCCTTATAGCCGTTTTTGACAAGAATTTCTGTTTCTTTTATAATTTCATCAATGGGTTTGGAACGGACAGGACCTCTGGCTTTAGGGATAATACAATAAGCACAAAATCTCTCACAGCCGTCCTCTATTTTAAGAAAAGCTCTGGTTTTATCCTCATGGGCAGTGGTGCTTTGAGATTCAAACTTTTCCCCTTTTTTGTGGGGAAAAATTCTGATTATTCTCTCATGATTTTTGGAAAACTCTTTTATAAGCTCATATATACGAAGTTTTTCCTTTGCACCGCAGATAATATCAGCTTCGGAAATTTCTGTGGCTTCCTGTGGAAAAGCCTGAGGAAAACAGCCTGTTAAAGCTATTATTGCCTGTGGATTTTCCCTTCTTATTTTATGGATTGCCTGTCTGGCTTTTTTGTTGGCATAAGCCGTAACCGTACAGGAATTTATTATATATACATCAGCAGTTTTATTTATTTCGGTTTCTTCATAACCTAAAGTTAAAAACTGCTCTTTTAAAAGCTGAGTTTCATATTGATTTACTTTACAGCCCAATGTCAAAAATGCTACACGCATTGTTTTCTCCTTAAATTTCTAAAATTACTTTATTTTCTTCTTTTTATTATAATATATCTAAAAGATTTTTACAACTGCAACAGAAAAATTTTACGTGTTTTATATAATTATTAATTTCTGTTAAAATATAACTTATTGAATACTAATATAATCTATGATAAAATTATATTATAATGAATTTACCTTATGGAGGAGTAGTATGTCTAATATCACAAAAAAAGCTCTTGAGACCTCATTTCGCAATTTACTAATGTCAAAACCTCTACATAAAATTACTATTAATGACATAACTGACAACTGCGGTGTAAACAGAATGACTTTTTACTACCATTTTAAAGATATATATGATTTGGTAGACTGGATGTTCACCGAGGATGCAGAAAAAGTCCTAAACAACAAAGGTAAATTTGACACTTGGCAGGATGCTTTGGTGGAAATTTTTAATATTGTACTGAAAAATAAAATTATAATTTTAAATGTATATCATTCCATGAGCCATGAAAAAGTAGAAAATTACCTAAACGGACTTATTTACAACATATTAAAAGATGTGGTTGACCAAAATGCAAAAAATTTGGAAGTTATGGAAGAAGACAAAGAATTTATTGCAAATTTTTATAAATATGCTTTTACAGGTGTAATTTTAAATTGGATTAAAACCGATATGAAACTGACTCCTCAGATTATGGCAGAAAAACTTATGACTTTGATTGAGGGAAATATTGTAGGAGATTTAATTTCATTTAAAGAATCAAATTTATCAAAACAGCATAAATGATAAAAATATATGCACTTATCAGCCTTTGACTAAATTTTAGGCACAGCGGGTTTTTTGAATATTGTTGACTCCTTTTAAATTTGTTAGAATAAAGATACAAATTAACGAAGGAGTTGTTTAGATTATGCAAAAAAACATAGCAAAACTCGGTATTAATACAGCACTTGGTTATATCGAAAAAAATCCTGAAAAAAATATGCCTAAACTTATAGATTGGGTGGATAAAATTGCCGGAACAGGTGAAAACAGCTATCCTAGTCAAAGAACCGCTTTCAGAAATATTATTAATAATCCTGATTCCAACTGGTATAAACTTATTATGAGAGTTTTTAACGATACTGATTCCGATGTTTTAAAAGCTTTCTTTACTAACTTTATGCTTAATGCAAATATAATCGGTTGGCCTATTCAGCAGGAATGCCGCAAAAAATATGGATGTAATATTCCATGGGCAATCCTTCTTGACCCCACCAGTGCCTGCAATCTGCACTGCAAAGGCTGTTGGGCTGCTGAATATGGCAACAAACTCAATTTAAGCTTTGATGAAATTGATTCCATCATTGAACAAGGCAAAGAACTTGGTGTATATATGTACATATACACAGGCGGAGAACCTTTGGTACGCAAAAACGATTTAATTAAGCTTTGTGAAAAACATGATGACTGTATATTCCTCTCATTTACCAATGCCACACTTATTGATGAGGCTTTTGCCAAAGAAATGCTGAGAGTTAAAAACTTTATTCCGGCAATCAGCATCGAAGGCGACAGAGAAAGCACAGACTCCCGCCGTGGTGAAGGCACTTATGATAAAGTTGTAAAAGCTATGAAGATTTTAAAGGACAACAAACTTCCTTTTGGAGCTTCCTGCTGTTACACTTCTGTAAACTGCAAGAGCATTGCCAGCGAAGAATTTTTCGACCAGCTTATTGAATGGGGTGCTGACTTTGTTTGGTATTTCCACTATATGCCTGTAGGAAATGACGCTGTTTTGGAACTTATGCCAAGTCCTGAACAAAGAGAATTTATGTTCCGCCAAATCAGAAAATTCAGAGAAACAAAAAGCATTTTCAGTATGGATTTCCAAAATGATGCAGAATATGTTGAAGGCTGTATTGCAGGCGGCAGAAGATATCTTCACATTAATTCCAACGGTGATGTTGACCCATGTGTATTTATCCACTACTCAGACAGTAATATCAGAGAAAAATCTCTCCTTGACTGTCTCCGTTCACCACTTTTTATGGCTTATCATGACGGACAGCCATTTAATGACAACCATCTCCGTCCATGCCCAATGCTGGAAAACCCCGAAAAACTTCCGGCTATGGTAGCTAAGACAAACGCTAAATCCACAGATATGTTAAGTCCGGAAACTGTTGAACATCTTTGTGCTAAATGCACCCAATATGCAGAATGTTGGAAACCTTCTGCTGAAAAACTTTGGGAAAATGACCACCCAAACTGTGAAAAATAGTCTGACAAACTGACTTAAATTTGCTTTTTCCTTATTTTTGATATATACTTACTCCTCATTTTTTTCGAGAAAGACCGTCGCATTTGCTGTTTTGCGACGGTCTTTTTCGATTGTTTTATTATGTTCTGACTTTGAATTTTTTCTTTAATATCCTATAAATCATTCTTTTTGTACAGTGAAATATTTATCTTTATCAATATATTACACAAAGTTTTTATTAAAAAATCCTTTACTATTGAAATGTTCTGAAATTAGTTGTATTATAAATATAATATTATTTTTATTTACTGAAATTTTACATAAACAAGTTTGAAAAATATATTTTA
>JAHHUB010000061.1 GCA_020024175.1 Oscillospiraceae bacterium
ATTATTAACAGTTCAAATTTCCCTGTATGTAAAAATACTCAATCTGATTATTTCCCATTGGGTGAGGATAAATTTGAAAAATTAAAAGAAGAACTTAAAAAAGCCGAAAAATTTATTTTTATGGAGTATTTCATAATTGAAGAGGGAAAAATGTGGGATACTATTTTGGAAATACTCAAACAAAAAGTTGAAGAAGGCATAGAAGTCAGAGTTATGTTTGATGATATGGGAAGTGTGGAAACTCTGCCACCCGGATATGGCACCACTTTGGAGAAATATGGTATCAAATGTGCTGTATTTAACCCTTTTAAGCCACATTTAAACATGGCTATGAATTACCGCGACCATAGAAAAATTTGCGTAATTGATGGCAATGTGGGTTTCTGCGGCGGAATAAACCTGGCTGATGAGTATATAAATGCATATCCTAAACATGGACACTGGAAAGACACAGCAGTAGTCCTTTACGGCGATGGCGTTTGGAGTTTGACAATGATGTTCTTAACCCTTTGGGATTTTACCAAAAACGAAGCGGATTTGGGTTACAGCAAGTATATGCCTACTAAGCATTATGAAAGCGATGGATATGTTCAGCCTTACGGAGATACTCCTTTGGACAATACCAATGTAGGCGAAAACATATATATGCAAATTATAAACCGTGCTACTGATTATGTCTATATTACCACACCATACCTTATTTTGGATAATGAAATGGTTACAGCACTGAAAAATGCCGCCGAAACCGGAATTGATGTGCGAATTATTACTCCTCATATTGCAGACAAATGGTATGTTCATATTGTAACTCGTTCATTTTATAAAAACCTTATAAGATCCGGAGTTAAAATTTATGAATACACTCCGGGGTTTGTTCATGCAAAAATGTTTGTATCAGATGATACTTCTGCCATAGTAGGAACTACCAATATGGATTACAGAAGTTTTTATCTTCACTTTGAATGTGGAGTATGTTTTTACTATTCTTCCATGGTGGACAAAGTTAAAAATGATATTGTGGAAACTTTGGATAAATGTCAGGAAATCACAATGGATGATGTAAATCAAATCAGTATTTTCAAAAGAATTTTGGCTGCAATTATCAGAATTTTTTCTCCTATGATGTAGTTAAAATGCCGTTTATATGTTTAAATAAACCAGTTATCGGAAATCGGTGGAAATCGGTTTCCGATTTTTATATAATGAATACAAAGAAAGGCGGTGAGATAATGCAGATAGAAATTAAAATTGATGAAAAAACCGAGGACACAAAAATCATTATTGTAGCTAAGGAAATGACTCCCGAAATAAATGAACTGATTATGAAAATAAACAACACTTCCCCTAAAATAATTTCAGGAATAAAAGATGATATGGTGGAAGTGCTGGAACAAGAAAATATAATCAGAGTTTATTTGGAGAACAGCAAAACATATGTATCCACCACTAAGGGAAAATATTTGGTAAAACTGCGTTTGTATGAAGTGGAGGAAAGGTTAAATCCAAATATTTTTGTCCGTATATCCAATTCTGAAATAATCAATATAAAAAAGACGGAAAAGTTTGATTTGAGTTTTGCAGGTACAATTTGTGTTAAATTAGCGGGAGGAGAAATTACCTATACATCCCGCAGATATGTTTCAAAAATTAAAAAAATATTAGGAGTATGAGGTGAAATATATGAAAAAAGAATTTATGAAAAGACTCAAAAGCGGTATTTTTGTGGGAATAACAATAGGATATATAATTCCTGTAATAATTTCATTATGTATAGGAGACGGAATTTATTATCCATGTGCTCCGGAACTTATAAATACTATGGGAAATGAAGTAAATGCCGTAATATTTCAAATAATTATATCAGCAGTGATAGGCGGATTTTCTTCGGGAGCTTCTGTAGTATATGAAAACAGAAAATTATCTGTGGCAATGCAGACAGCAATTAATTTTTTAGTGCTTTATTTTGTGATTATTCCCATATCTTATTTAGCACATTGGATGGAACACAGCATAAAAGGATTTCTATACTATAACCTGATATTTATAGTGATATATATACTGATTTGGATAATCAGCTATCTTATAACCAGAGCAAAAATAAGAAAAATAAATAAAAAATTATAAAACACTCTCTGATTACACATATTTAACTGTACAATTATTGTATAAACAGAAAAACGCAGGTCTTATTAAGAACTGCGTTTTTCTATTAGCATAGAAGGATATATTATTAATTATTGTCGGTTGACTTTTTTTATGGCAATTCTGAAAGCAGGAAGCAGAAGAACTACCAAAATAACTGCAATAACAGCATTTACCAAAGATGAAATAAGAGCTGTACCACAGGAAACCAAAGCTGTTTCCACAGGGGTTCCTTTTAAAACATCACCGATAAATTTTTTAGTGAGGTATAAAGCAATATAAACTATTTGACCTGCTGCTGCACCCATAATATTAAAACCCACATTTTCGGCTTTTTTTCCTTTGATGTTGGCAATTTTGCCTGCAACAAAAGCCATTAAAAATTTGTTGATAAATGTAAATGGTGCACTGGAAATATAAGCCGGGTTGGTAAAATCATAAAACATGGAACCTATACCAGCAGCTAATCCTCCGGTTAAAGGACTAAGAGCCATAGCAGCTATCATACAAAAACCGTTGGCAATATGTATTCTGGTGGGAGCTCCCGCTATAAGTGGAATTTTAAAAGAAATATAGTTTGACACAAATACAATAGCAGCCATAACACCTGTAAGCACTATTTGTTTAGTAGAAAATTTATTGGAATTTTTAATTTCTCCATTTTTTATTTTGTTATCCATAAAAACAACCTCCAAAAAACTTATAAAGTCTGTTGACTTTTTATGTATCAACAATTACTATTATAACTAATAGTGATATTATTAAAATAACCAGTTTAAGATAATATAATAATATCAGATTTACTCTAATTCGGTAAAAACCGGCATTATTAAAACAAATTATGATAAAAATTTATCAAATATTTTTGGAAAATTTATGAGGTGATTAGAAATGTGCTTACTTATAATATAGATAAAAACGGAAAAACTCCTATTTATATGCAGATATATTCTTTTATTAAAAATGACATCACAGGGGGAATTATAACATATGGAGAAAAACTGCCTTCCAAACGCAGTTTGGCTAAAAATTTAAATGTCAGTGTTATCACTGTAGAAAATGCCTATGGTCAGCTTATGAGTGAAGGTTATATAGAAAGTAAATCAAAAAAAGGTTATTTTGCCTGTAAAGTTGAACTTATCACAAAGCAAAAAACACATATTGAAATTACTGAGCCAAAATATATCCAAGATGATAAAAAATACATAAATTTAAGCCGAAACTCTGTATCAGCAGAGGATTTTCCTTTTTCCACCTGGTCAAAAATAGTGAGAAAAATTCTGTCAGAAAAAGATGAGGAACTTCTGACACGACAAAACTATAAAGGAAATACAGTGTTGAGAAAAGCCATAGCAGATTATCTTCGGCAGTTTAAGGCTATAGATGTAAGCTATGAACAGATTATAATAGGAGGTGGTACAGAAAACTTATATTCCATGTCAGGTAATATTTTGGGTAAGAATTTATTAATAGGTATAGAAAATCCTGGTTATCATAAAATTGCCAGGATTTATGACTATAATCACATACCATATTCCAGAATTGAAATGGACAGCAAGGGTATATCGGTAGAAGATCTGCGAAAAAGCAAAGCTGATATAGTTCATTTTTCCCCATCCCACCATTTTCCCAGCGGTATAACCACACCAATCGGAAGAAGAACAGAGATATTAAACTGGTGTTATGAAAAAGAGGGCAGATATATTATTGAAGATGATTATGACAGTGAGTTTAGATTTAACGCAAAGCCTATGCAGTCATTATTTAGTATTGACAAAAGCAGTCGGGTTATATATATGAACACTTTTTCCAAATCTGTATCTCCGGCTGTAAGAATCGGCTATATGGTTTTGCCTGAAACTTTGGTAAAAAAAGCCGATGAAGTTTTTGGGTTTATGTCCAGTTCTGTGTCGGTTTTGGAACAGCTTACTATGGCGGAATTTATTAACGGTGGGTATTTTGAACGGCACATAAACAAAATGTCAAAGGTATATAGGGGCAAAAGGGATATTATCGTTGAATATATAAAAAAATATTTCCACAGCGGTGATTTTAAAATTCTGGAAAAAAATGCGGGACTGCATTTTGTACTGAAATTAAAAACGGAAATTCCCGACAGTGTTATAAAGCAAAAAGCTGAAGAAAAAGGTGTTAAACTCAGCTTTTTATCGGAGTATTATTATGGGAAAGATGAAGAATCTCTGCATAATCTTTTAATTACTTACACAGGTATTAAACAGGAGGAAACCCAAAAAGCCGTAAAAGTTTTAAGCGATATTTTTTACGGCAAATATGAATAAATTTTTAAAAAATAAAAAAACCACTTGATTTTTTTGCTTATTACTGTTATCATAACTGTAGTAGAACACATAGTACACTTAATACACATTACAGAAAGGAGAGATAAAGTGTTTTTAGTTGATTTAAAAAGTCGGGTACCGATTTATGAGCAGCTCAAAAAGAAAACATTGGAGCTTATTATGTACGGAGTTTTACAGCCGGGAGATAAAATGCCATCTGTAAGAAATCTTGCCATCGATTTAGGCATAAACCCCAACACAGTCCAAAAAGCCTATCAGGATATGGAAAAAGACGGCATAATTTATTCTGCATCAGGCAGAGGAAGTTTTATCTGTGAAGATGTAAAAGATAAAACGCTTTATACTGATGAAACAATAGAAAATCTGTCAAAAGCAATTTATGAAGTTAGGCTTTACGGCATGAAAAAAACTGAGGTTATTGAAATTGTAGAACAGGAATACAAGAAGGGAGCAGGTTATGATACAAGTAAGTAATTTGGTGAAAAAATTTGAAGATTACAATGCAGTTAATAATATGACGCTGTGTTTTGACGATAATTCCATAACAGGCTTGGTGGGAACCAATGGTTCCGGTAAATCCACTCTTTTAAGAAGTCTGGTGGGAGTATATAAGCCTGACAGCGGTAATATAAAAGTTGACGGAGAAGAAGTATTTGAAAATATAGACGCAAAATCGGAAATATTCTATGTGTCAGATGATATGTATTTTCCAAACACATTAAATTTGGAACAGGTGGGTAAATTCTATAAATCTGTTTATCCGAAATTTGATGAGGAGAAATTCAAAACACTTTTGACTAAATTTCCACTTGACTCCAAAAAACGAACTTCAACTTATTCAAAAGGTATGTTCAGACAGGCGGCTTTGATTATTGCAGTAAGCTGTTGCCCTAAATATTTGCTTTTGGATGAAGCTTTTGACGGACTTGACCCTGTTATCAGAGTTGCGGTAAGAAAAGTTATTGCCGAGGAAGTAAGCTTGGGAAATATGTCTGTAATTATAGCATCCCATAATCTCAGAGAGCTGGAAGATCTTTGCGACACAGTCTGCATTATGCACCAGGGTGAGTTAATTGTTAAAATTACTTCTCAGGAAATAGGAGATCATTTCTGCAAAATTCAAGCAGCATTTAATGAAGTCCCGGAAAAAGAAAGACTTATGTTTAACAATGTGATGACAGTGGATATTCAGGGCAAAATTGCAACTATTGCCGCTAAATGCAAAGGGGAAGAAATAATAGAAAAATTAAATGACTTAAACCCTGTATTTACAGAGTCTATGCCTATGTCATTGGAGGAAGTATTTATCTACGAAATGGAGGCGATTGGTTATGACTACAATAAAATCATATTCTAACAGACAATTATTTTTATCAACTTATAAAAACACATTATGGAAAATTAAATGGGCTGCTTTGATGTATTTAATTTTTTCATTTATTATTTATCCGGGAATGTATATGTCCTCTGTCAAAAGAATTTTAATATATAATGAAAACGGTGCTTTAACAAAAGATTATATTGAAAATATGTTTTGCGGACATGGAAATGTTTATACACAATTCTCAAGTATACTGTATATGCTTTTAATTATTGTTGTAGCAATGCTTCTTGGTATTATTGTAAACAGCTATATGCACAATAAAAAACAAATTGATGTTTACCATGCTTTACCAATAAAAAGAGAGATTATGATGTCAGCAAATTATGCCGCTGTGGCTACTGTTATGATAGTGCCTGTAATAATCTGTTTTTTAAGTGTAGTTTGCATTAACAGTTTGTCAAGTATTTCTTTAATAAAAAATGGATTTGAAAGTGGAATTACAACTACAGGTGCAATTTTATCCGAAATGGTGAGAATGATAATTTATATTCTGTCATTCCTGTCCATTATATTCCTAAGCTGTGTATGTGCAAATACAACCTTGGACGCTGTGATTTTTTCACTGTCATTGTCAGAAATAATACCATTGACAATTATGCTTTCAAATCTAATTCTGTCAACGTATGTAAAAGGATATACACTAAATCAGAATTTCTTTGGAAAAGGTGTTCTCTGCTCACCTATAAATATGATTTTTGTATCTGTAGTAGGTAAATCAAGTGATTATAGCAGTTCCGATCTTTTTAAAAATATAAATATCATGACTTATGTTTGGGTTGTTTTGGCAATACTTTTCTTTGCCGCTGCATTAATAATATACAAAAAAAGAAAAAGCGAAATTGCTCAAAGTTCCAATATTTCGGGATTTGTATATAAACTTGTTATGACTGTAGGAGTATTTGGTATAGCTTCTGTTTCTGCTATAATTACATCTACAATGTCAGGAAATCAATATACAAGCATTATGACAATTATTTTTGCGGGAATTTACGGATTTTTATACTACTTTATTTTACAAGGAATTTTTACCCGCAGTATGAAACTTAAAATAACAAATCATGTGGTTTTGATACTTTGTATTTTGGCAGCTCCTTTATTTATGGTACTGGCTCGCACAGGCTGGTTTGGATATGAAAACTATATTCCGAATCCTGAAAATATTAAATCTGCAAATATAGATTATTATGGAATGTATAAAGATGAAAGTGTAATGAATAATCAAACCGGTGAATCACTGAGTCGTAAAACCATTAAATACACAAATGAAAATGAAAAAAATATAATCAGAACAATTCATAAAACAATTTTAGAAAACCAAGATGCAAATAATGAAGATGAATATCCTGAGTATCTAAATTGTACTATTGAATATGAGTTAAAAAACGGAAAAACCGTAACAAGAGATTATTTTGAATATATTCCAAAAGATATGTATAAAAAACTTATGCTGTTAAATGAAAGCCCTGAATTAAAAAATCAGAAATGCAATGTATTTATAGCTCCTGTAGAACAACTTGATGATGTGAAGATTACAACAGGATATGGAGAAAACCTTGAATTTGACGAAAAATATAAAACCAAAGAAAATTATGAAATGTTAATCCAGGCTATTAAAAATGATATGTTGGCAGAAACATTAAATGATTTGACAGAACACAGAGGAGCATATAAATGCCATATTTATCTTAACTATGACATAAAGGACTTCATATATTCATCACCCGGATATATAATCACTGATAAATATGTGAATACTTTGTCTGCATTAAAAGAAATGGGCATTGATTTATCTGATAAAAAAGAGCTGCCGCAAGGCTGTAAAATGGATATACAGACTCCATGTTATTTTGAAAATAGGTTTATACAACCAAACATCAATTATTATTCCGAAAGTGCATACAATGAATCCAATTCTTTCTGCACCATTACAGATCCTGAATTAATAAAAGAAATTTTGGAAAATGCAATTATTGCTGATGCAGATTTTAATGGTCCTTTGTGCTATATCACAATAAAGAAAGGTTATGGAACAGCTAATTATTTTATCTATCCCGACAATTTGCCCAAAGAACTAAAAGATGAGCTTAATTCACATTATGTAGGCTAAACTCAAAAATTTTATTTGAAATATATCATAAGTTTTTCTTAAAATGCTAAAGTTTTACAAAAATATGTCGATATATGTATCAAAAGGCAATAAACTAATATATTTCAAAAGGAGTTGTTTATATGAATATGAATGGAATCACAGCAGGTATGCCCAAAGTTGATGTTAAAGCTCAGATAAAGGCTGCAAAACCTGAAAAAATGTCAGCAGAAGAAAGAAAAGCTTTGGTTAGCGATTTGAAAGCTCAACAAGCTAAACAAGATAATTTCTTTCTTACAAATATGAGTGCTGCAATGCCTAATACCTATAGTAAACCTATACCTGCAGCAGTGCTGACACCTGCAAAGCCATTAGCAGAAGATAACAAAGACCAGGTTGGCATAAGCGGAGTTAAACTTCCTGCTTTGGCACAACAAAAATTAAATGAGTTTAACAGCCTTATCACTTCAATGTTCGGCACACAGGACAATATGTATGCTATGGCTCAGGGAAAAATTGATTTTTCCAAGTTTACTACAGAGGACATTGAAAAAGCTAAAAAATCTTTGGAACCGGGCGGAGAATTTTCTGTTGATGCAGTATCTACCAGAATTATGGATATGGCTAAAGCTCTCTGTGGCGGAAATGAAAGTAAAATTGCCCTTCTCAGAGGTGCAGTAGCTAAAGGTTTTGCAGCAGCAGGTGTAGTTGTGGGCGGAACCAAAAAACTGCCTGATATTTGCCATGATACATTTGATGAAGTTATGTCACGCTTTGACAAATGGGAAGGTATAGACAATAAAACTGATGATAAATCTGATAAATCCACTGAAGTTCCTGAAAAATAAAAGGAGGTCTAATTAATGGGTATAGAAATTTCATCTGTTAACAGAATTGAGCCTGTCAGAAAAATTGAAGGAAGTTCCCAAGACGATAAAATTAAGCGATTGAAAGCAGAAATTGAAAGAATTAAACAAAATAAAATTCTTTCCGAGGATGAAAAAAATCGCCGTATAAAAAATCTGGAAAAACAAATAAAAAATATTCAAATGCAAAAAACTCATTAATACAAATAAAAATCCCGATTATCACAATAAATGATAATTGGGATTT
>JAHHUB010000062.1 GCA_020024175.1 Oscillospiraceae bacterium
AAATCCGGCAGATAAATTTGCCCAGTTAATATTATATAACAGACATTTAATAAAAATTATTTCCTATTGCATTGCAATTTTCAAAGGATGGATTTCTGATACAGCATTTTTCAAATGTACATTCATTGAATTTACATTTTTGGAAATTCAAATTTACAAATTCACAATTTATAAATCTACATTCACTAAATTCTTCGTTGCTATAAGTTATTTCACTGATTTTAGTATCTTCTATAAGTTCATTGCAGTGATAGCTCACAAAAATATCCCCTTATAAATACCTATTTAGTTAAACATTAAAACGGAAAAGAATAATATCTCCATCCTGAACAACATATTCCTTGCCTTCCAGTCTTACAAGACCTTTTTCTTTTGCAGCAGCCATAGTTCCACAGGCGATAAAGTCATCATAGGAAATAACTTCTGCTCTGATAAAGCCTTTTTCAAAGTCGGAGTGGATTTTTCCGGCAGCCTGAGGTGCTTTGGTGCCTTTTTTGATTGTCCAGGCTCTTACTTCCGGTTTGCCTGCAGTCAGGTATGAAATAAGGCCTAAAAGTGAGTAGCTTGCCTTGATAAGTCTGTCAAGACCTGATTGGTTAAGTCCCAATTCTTCCAGGAACATCATTTTATCTTCTGCTGACATATCGGTGATGTCTTCTTCGATTTTTGCACAAATAGGAACAACTTGTGATTTTTCCTCATCGGCAATTTTTTTAACTTCCTGATAATATTTGTTTTCTTCTATATTGTTGCCGTTTTCAAAGTCAGCTTCACACATATTTGCAACATAAATAATCGGTTTTGCGGAAAGAAGGGGAATATCAGCGAAAATTTCTTCTTCGTTTTCATCTTTAAGTTCAAAAGCTCTGGCACTTTTGCCGTCTTCCAAAAAAGCTTTAAGTCTTTCCAGCATTTGTACTTCTTCGGCAAATTTTTTGTCAGCCTTTGCAGCTTTGGAAGCTCTGTCAATTCTTCTGGTTACAATGTCTATATCGGAGAAAACCAGTTCAAGGTTTATAGTTTCAATATCTCTGGCAGGACCTATGCTACCATCAACATGGACGATTTCACCATCTTCAAAACAGCGAACCACATGGATAATAGCGTCAACTTCTCTGATATGGGAGAGAAATTTGTTTCCAAGACCTTCGCCTTTGGATGCACCTTTTACAAGACCGGCAATATCCACAAATTCAATCATGGCAGGAGTAATTTTATCCGGATGATGAATTTCTGCCAGTTTGTCTATTCTGTAATCAGGAACAGCAACTACACCCACATTTGGTTCAATGGTGCAGAAAGGATAGTTGGCAGATTGAGCTCCTGCATTTGTAATTGCATTAAAAAGTGTGCTTTTTCCCACATTGGGAAGACCGACAATACCTAGTTTCATAATAATAACTCCTATTCAATATATGTAATTTAAAAATTAATTTTTAATATAATGCTATTATATCTTTAAAAAAGCAATTTAACAATAGTAAATTTAAAATAAGTGTTTAATAAAGGTTTGCCTCACCAACATATATATCAAGATTTTTCATGCGGACTTCACATTCAATGGCTTTTTTGCGGGAAACATCTGCGGCAATAAGTTCAGCTAAAAATACTGGGGCAATATATGAGTTAAAAAAACTCATACTGTCCACACTTGCAGTCAGAAGTATATCTGCTTCCTTTGCGTGGGGAGCAGAGCTGCTTTCTGTCATTATAATGGTTTTGGCACCTGCGTTTTTTGCCATGGTAAATAAAGTATCTATAATTTTGGGGTATCGGGGGAAGTTTACAAAGAAAGCACAGTCCCCGGCGGATATATCATTAAAATATTCTATAGCTGAAAAATCCCCGCTTGTAACAAGACGCACATCAGAAACCAAATGGCGCATGGATATACCTAAACATTCCGCAACACCCGATGCCACACGAAACCCTACAAAGTATTTTCTTTTTGCATTTATAAGCATATCGGAAACATCATCTATTTTTTCAATAGTGTTGTAAGAAATGGTTTTCTTTAGATTATTTATGGCAAGTCCCAGCTGATTGTCAGCTAAATCCACACTGTTTAAAGCCTGCATATTTGATATAAGCTTTTGGGAAGGGGACATAATACTGTTGGAGCCATAACGGGATTTATAGGACAAACTTTGCTGAATATCTTTTTGCAATTCATTAAATCCGGTATAGCCAAGAGCTCTGGCAGTTCTTATTACCGAAGCATCACTGGTGCCAACTTTTGCGGCAATGTCTGCGGCTGTCATAAATGATACTTCCGTTTCATGTCTAACAATAAAATCTGCTATGGCTTTTTCGGTTTTAGTTAATTTTGCAGCAGAAACAGCCTCTTTTAAATCAGTCATCATATAAAAAAACACCACCTGTATAAATTTGTAGTAAATACAACAATTTATTTATATAATAAAACTTTTACATAAAAAAATCAATACTGCTGCAATAAAAAAATATAAAGTTTACAACTTTAAAGATAAATTATAAAAATAATATTAAAATATAAAAAATATACTATCAAAGGGTAACTTTATTATATGCAGGAAAATATTATTGACATAATTGATTAAATTTAGTCGCTGAAGCATAATTAATATATAACTAATACCGAAAAAATAAAAAATGACAAAAAACAGCATTAATATATTGACAAAACAAAAGCTTAGGCTTATTATATTTGTAAGAAATGTTGTAAAAGCAACACAAGGTGGAAAATTAAATAAAAAGTTGTTTTTTATAGCTATTATACAAATTTTATGGCATTTATTGTAGAACACGCAGAATCCTAACGGATTTTCGTGAAAATATATATAATCTTTATGATTTAAAGGATTGGAAAGGATGGTTTACAATGGGCAACGGAAAAAGATTGGTCATTGGTGTAATCGGCGCTGACATTCACACAGTTGGCAACAAAATTTTGGACTACGCTTTTAGAGAAGCAGGATTTGATGTAGTAAATTTGGGAGTTTTGGTTTCTCAGGAAGAATACATTAACGCTGCTATCGAAACAAAAGCAGACGCAATTATCGTATCTTCTCTTTATGGACAAGGTGAACTTGACTGCCGCGGCATGAGAGATAAGTGCATTGAAGCAGGTATTCCTGATATTCCACTCTATGTGGGCGGAAACATTGTTATTGGTAAAGTTCCTTTTGAAGAAGTTGAACCTAAGTTCAAAGCTATGGGCTTTAACAGAGTTTACCCCCCTGCAACACCACCTGAAACAACAATAGCAGACTTAAAGAAAGATTTGGGTATTGAAGACTAATTTTAAAAAGGCACATACATAATTGTCTTTAAAAAATGCATCATGGAGTTGATTTTAAAGTGAAAACAGCGTTGTTTATAGATATTGGCAGCACATATACAAAAGCAGTTGCCGTCGATATGGAAAATGAAGAAGTAATAGCTTGTGCAAAATCTCCGACAACTGTTATGACAGATGTTACCATTGGCGTCAACAATGCTATTGCCAAAATTAAAGAACAAACAGGCATAGAAAATTTTGAAGTGTTCAGAGCTTGCAGCAGTGCAGCAGGCGGACTTAGAATGGTGTCCAGCGGTTTAGTCAGAGATTTGACAGCAGAAGCAGCAAGACAGGCAGCTCTCAGCGCAGGAGCGAAAGTTATCAATGTTTATGCAAATAAACTCAATGCCCATGAAGCAGCTGAAATTTTAGACATAAAACCCGATATATTTATGCTGGCCGGCGGTACTGATGGCGGCAACAGTGAGGTTATTCTTCACAATGCCAAAATCATAGCTGATATTCCTTTGGTATTCCCGGTTATTATTTCCGGAAACAAAGCCGTAGCCGATGAAGTTCAAAGAATTTTGGAAGCAGGCGGCAAACCGGCAGTTCAGTGCGAAAATGTTATGCCTGAATTCGGTAAACTCAACATTAATCCTTCAAGAGAAGCTATAAGACAGGTATTCCTTGACAGAATTATCAATGCCAAGGGGCTTAAAGCCGTACAGGACATGGTTCAGGGAGATATTATCCCAACACCTGCATCTGTAATTGAATCTATCCAGCTTTTTGCAAGAGGAACAAAAAGAAGCCTTGGAATGGGCGAAATGGTTGCAGTTGACATCGGTGGAGCTACCACTGATATTTATTCGGCAACCAATGGCTGTCCCGTACTTTCCGGAGCAGTTTTAAAAGGTATTCCTCACCCTGCTACAAAGCGTTCTGTTGAGGGTGATTTGGGTATGAGATGGAATGCTCAATCCATAGTTTCTTTGGTTGAAGAAGACTTCTTCTGCGAATATGCAGATGTAAGCCCCGAAAAACTCAGAGCAACTTTGGCAAAATATAAAGAAAATCCAGAACTTCTTCCTGAAGATGAGGAAGAAAGACGCATAGATTTGCAGCTTGCAAGACAAGCCGCATTCATTGCAATGACAAGACACGCAGGCAGTGTGGAAAAGATTTTCACACCACTGGGTGAAAGCTATCTTCAAACAGGCAAAAATCTCTATGATATTCAGTTTGTACTGGGAACAGGCGGCTCTATTATAAATAACCCCAACCCCAAGGAAATTCTCTCCGGTGTTGAGGCTACTCCAAAGGAACCTTTTGCCCTTATGCCTAAAAAACCCAAGTATATCCTTGATAAGAAATACATCTTGTCTGCAATGGGACTTTTAAGTCAAGTGGATCCTGAAATGGCTCTGCGTATTATGAAGAAAGAGATGGTAATTTTATAATGGCTTATAAATCTAATAAACTGAGCATGGACGAATTTAACAAAATTCGTAAAGAAGTTTTGGCATCTTGGCCTACAGGTAAAGATGTTGATATTCAAAGCGGTATTGACTTCCACAAGAGTCTTCCCGAACACAGAGTTTTTGCTAAGAAACTCGAAAAAGCTAAAAACGAAGGCGTAACACTTATTCAGCCTCGTGCCGGTGTTGCTATGCTTGATAAACATATCAAACTTCTCCAATACCTTGAAAAATACGGTGAAGCTGATCTTTTGCCTTCCACAATCGACTCTTACACAAGACAGAACAGATATCAGGAAGCTGAAGATGCTATCAAGGAAGAAAGAGAAAAGAACCTTGAAAGATCTTTGCTCAATGGTTTCCCTGCACTTAACTGGGGTGTTGAAGCTTGCCGTAAGGTAATTGACAGTGTTAATGTTCCTGTTCAGGTGCGTCATGGTACACCTGATGCAAGACTTCTTACAGAAATCTGCTATGCCGGCGGTTTCACATCTTACGAAGGCGGCGGTATTTCCTACAATGTTCCTTATGCTAAAAGTGTTACACTTGAAAGAACACTTACAGACTGGATATATGTTGACAGACTTACAGGTCTTTACGAAGAAGCAGGTGTTACAATCAACAGAGAACCATACGGTCCTTTGACAGGTACATTGGTTCCACCATGTATCTCCAACGCTGTTGCTGTATTTGAAGCACTTCTCGCTGCTGAACAGGGCTGTAAGAGTATCACAGTAGGTTACGGTCAATGCGGTAACTTGTACCAGGATATTGCTGCAATCAGATCCCTTATGAAGATGACAGAAGAATACCTCCACAAGTACGGATTTAATGATGTTGTTGTAACATCTGTATTCCACCAGTGGATGGGCGGATTCCCACAGGATGAAGCTAAGGCATTCGGTGTTATTTCCTGGGGTGCTGCAACAGCTGCTTTGGCAGGTGCAACAAAAGTTATTGTTAAAACTCCTCACGAGGCTATGGGTATTCCTACAATGGAAGCTAATGCTCAGGGTCTTAGAGCTACAAAGCAGGTTTGCAGTATGCTGGACTGCGAAGTTATGGCTAACACTGCTGAAATTCAAGCTGAAATTGATGTTATTGATGCTGAAACAAAGTGCATAGTTGACTCCTGTCTTGAAATCGGCAAGGACAACTTCTTTGATGCAGTAGTTGCAGGCTTTGAAGCAGGTCTTATCGACGTTCCATTTGCTCCTTCCAAGTACAACAAAGGTGCTGCTCTTCCTGCTCGTGATAACACAGGCTGTATCAGATTCCTCGACTTTGGAAATCTTCCTTTCACAGAAGAAATCAAGAATTTCCACAGAGCTAAGATGGAAGAAAGAGCTAAGTTTGAAGGCAGACCTGTTAGCTTTAAGATGGTTATTGACGATGTTTACGCAATTTCCAGAGGTAAGCTCATTGGTAGGCCAGAGTAACAGATTGGCTGTAAAAAAATAAATTAGCTTTCCCTTGATTCCACAGGGAGCAGGGGAAAGTTATATAAATTTTTAAAAAAATATTTGAAAGGGTGTCTTTACAATGAAAATTAAAAAGGTTATCTGCTCAGGCGGACGCACAGGTTTCTTCTTTGATGACCAAAAAGCTATTAAGATGGGTGCTAAAACAGATGGTGCTGCTTATATCGGCTCTCCTGTAACACCTGGCTTTAAGTCCATCAGACAATCCGGCGAATCAATTTCCGTTCAAATTATCCTTGAAGACGGACAAATTGCTCTTGGTGACTGCGCAGCAGTTCAATATTCCGGAGCAGGCGGTCGTGACCCATTGTTCCTCGCTGAAGATTTCATTCCTTTCATCAATGAAAAGATTGCTCCAAAGCTTGAAGGCTTGGAAATTACAAACTTCAAAGACATGGTTAAGATTGTTGATGACATGATCGATGAAAAAACAGGCAAGAAGATTCACACAGCTATCAGATACGGTGTTTCTCAGGCTATTCTTGATGCAGTTGCTAAGAGCCAGCATAAACTTATGGCTGAAGTAGTTGCTGAAGAATACAAAACAGGCGGCGTTTCCAAGACTCCTGTTGCTATCTTCACACAGTCCGGTGATAACAGATACGAAAACACAGATAAGATGATTTTGAAGGGTGCAGATGTTCTTCCTCATGCTCTTATCAACCATGTTGATACAAAGCTCGGTAAGAACGGCGAACTTCTTCTTGAATATGTTAAGTGGCTTTCCAAGAGATGCAAGGACCTGGCTCCTGTTGAAGGTTACAAGCCTGTATTCCATATTGATGTTTATGGTACAATCGGTATTGCATTTAACAATGATGCAGAAAAGATTGTAAACTACTTGGCAGAACTTTCAAAAGCTGCTGAAGGATTTAAACTTCGCATTGAAGGTCCAGTAGATGTTGGCGAAAGAGAAGGACAAATCGAACTTCTTGCTAAACTTACAAAGATGGTTGATGACAGACACATTGATATTGAACTCGTTGCTGATGAATGGTGCAATACATACGAAGATGTTGTTGACTTTGCCAAAGCTCATGCAGGTCATATGCTCCAAATTAAGACTCCTGACCTGGGTGGTATCAACAACACAATCGAAGCTGTTCTTTACTGCAAAGAACACGGTGTTGGTGCTTACCAAGGCGGTACTTGCAACGAAACAAACCGCAGTGCTGAAGTTTGCGTAAACTGTGCAATGGCTACAAAGCCAGATCAAATCCTCGCTAAACCTGGTATGGGTGTTGACGAAGGTTACATGATCGTTTACAACGAAATGAACAGAATTTTGGCTTACATGGCTAACAAGTAATATAACAAATCTGTTATGATTTAACCCTGATGCATCGCCCTTTAATCGGGGCGGTGCATTAGCTATACTAAATAAGGAGTGTATATTCTAAATGAAAGAGATAGATGTAGCTGTTGTTAAGGAAAAGGTAAAGGAACTTTTTACTGAAGCTGCTTATGTAATCGGAAATGACGTATATTCCGCATTGCTTGAAAGCAAGAAAACAGAAAAATCTCCAGTGGGACAATCTGTTTTAGATCAGCTTATCAAAAATTATGATATAGCTAAAGAAGAAAGAATGGCAGTTTGCCAGGATACAGGTTATGCAGTAGTATTCCTTGAAGTAGGTCAGGAAGTTATGTTCAAGGGCGGCGATATTAATGAAGCTGTTAACCAAGGTGTAAGAGAAGCTTATGAAGAAGGATACCTTAGAAAATCCGTTGTAAAAGAACCTATCTTTGACAGAAAGAACACAGGAGATAACACTCCTGCAATTATTTATTACAATATTGTTCCCGGTGATAAGCTTGATATTAAAGTTACAGCTAAAGGTTTCGGAAGCGAAAATATGTCTGCTATCAAGATGCTGGTTCCCGCTGACGGATTACAAGGCGTTAAGAACTTCATCATTGAAACAGTTAAAAAAGCAGGACCTAACCCATGTCCTCCAATTATTGTAGGTGTAGGGGTAGGCGGCACAATGGAAAAAGCTGCTATGATGTCAAAACAGGCTCTTCTCAGAGATGTGGGCGTACACAACGAAGATCCTAATTACGCACAACTGGAAAAAGATTTACTCAGTGAAATTAACAAACTTGGTATTGGCCCTGCCGGAATCGGTGGAAATACCACAGCTTTGGCTGTAAATGTTAATTATCACCCAACACATATAGCTGGCCTTCCTGTTGCTGTCAACATTTGTTGCCACGCAGCCCGTCATGGTCATGCTGTACTTTAAGGAGGCAGTAAATTATGGAACCAATCAGATTAACCACACCACTTACAGAAGAACAGGTAAGAAATCTTAAAGCCGGTGATAATGTACTTATCAGCGGTATAATTTACACAGGAAGAGACGCAGCTCACAAGAGAATGGTAGAAGCTCTTGACAAGGGAGAAAAACTTCCTTTTGATCCTGAAGGTCAGGTTATTTACTATGTAGGACCAACACCTACAAAACCAGGTCATGCAATCGGTTCATGCGGACCTACATCCAGCTACAGAATGGACCCATTTGCTCCCAGACTTCTTGATTTGGGACTTCGTGGTATGATAGGCAAGGGCAAGAGAAACGATCAGGTTATCGATTCTATGAAGAAAAACGGTGCAGTTTATTTTGGTGCAATCGGTGGAGCAGCAGCTCTTATTTCCAAATCAGTTGTTAAATGTGATATTATCGCTTATGAAGATTTGGGACCGGAAGCAGTTCGTCGCTTGGAAATTAAAGATTTTCCCGTAATTGTTATTATAGACAGCGAAGGAAATAACCTTTATAATACAAAACCTATTGAAGACTAATTTAGTTTATAT
>JAHHUB010000063.1 GCA_020024175.1 Oscillospiraceae bacterium
TCATATTTGCCGAAGAAAACAAATAATCCGAACCCATCTCCCACAGGGAAGACTCGGTTCGGATTATATTGCTTTGGTGCCGCTGGCCGGGCTCGAACCGGCACGGTTTGTTAAGAACCGAGGGATTTTAAGTCCCTTGTGTCTGCCTATTCCACCACAGCGGCTAATTATTTTACTAATACATTATATTATATAAATATAAAAATGTCAAGCAAAAAATAAACAGTTGACATATTGAAATAAAAATATTAATATAGTTGTATAATTCAACTAATGAAAGATGTGAATAAATTGAATAACATGATGAGAAAACTGATAAAAATAGAACGCATAACCAAAAAATATAAAAATTATGCTGTAAAAGATATGGAGATAAACGGAAGAGACAGCCAATTTTTAATATGTATAAATCATGATGAAGGTATGACACAGGAAAAATTGGCAGAGAGATTGTGCATAGATAAAAGTGCAGTAACAAGAAGAATGACTTCACTTACGGAAAAGGGTTATGTGGAAAGAAAGAAAAACCCTGATGACAAAAGAAGCATACAACTTTTTTTAACAGAAAAATCAAAAAAAATAATGCCTGAAATAAGAGCAGTTGGTATTAACTGGAATAATTATCTCTTATCTGATTTGACAGATGAGGAACAAAAACTATTAGATGAGTTTTTGGAAAAAGTAAAGTTAAGAGCAGAAAAATGGCAGGAACTTAATGAAAGTGATATTAAAACAAAATAATAAACAATGTTGTAATATATGAAATTTTAACAGGGAAGTTTTATTGACATCAACTTTTAATTAAACTATAATAGCTATAAAAATACATATTTAAATAAAATAAGAGGGTTAATTTATAAATGAATATTATAGAAAAACTTTCGGAATATGAGAAGTTTTTTTCTGAAAATAATTTTGGAGGAGCCGGAAATACAGCTTTTACCATAGAAGAAGGTAAAATCCCTATAATTATTTCAGCACCCCACAGTGTAAATCAGTACAGAGAAGGTGCTTTGAAAGTAAGCGATATGTATACAGGAGCTATTGCAAAATATTTTAATGAAACTATAGGCTGCCATATAATTTATCTGTCAAAATACACTGAAACCGACCCCAATTACGATGATGGAAAAACTTGCTGTTATAAAAATACGCTGAGCAGATATATTGAGGAGAAAAATATAAAATTTTTATTGGATTTGCACGCAAGCCGAAGTGAACATGATTATTTGACAGAACTTGGTACCATTGATAATAAAAATTCTTCATTGTCAGGGAGAGATTTTTTGCTGCCTGTGATAACTGATGCATTGGAAAGCAGTTTAAAAACCGCTATAAAAGAAACAGGAAAAGGTATTACTGTAAATACGGTTTTTCCTGCGGCAAATCCCAATACTGTTACAAATTTTATATCTTCCAAAAACAAAATTCCCTGTGTTCAGCTTGAAATAAACAAACTTTGCAGAAACCCCAAACAACCTGAATATTTTATGCAGCTTATAAATGGATTGGAAACAATTATAAAAGAAGTTGAAAATATACTATAACACAAAGAAAAGAGTGGATTTTCACATGAAAAAACAGCTTAAAGGTTATTTAATCGAAAAATACAACAATATGACAGGAGCTTATACCTGCCACAGATTGCTGGAAGAAGCAGAAAAACAGGGAATTGACCTTAAAATGATTGGTATATATGATATGCGTGATGAAAACGGACAGCTTTATAACAGTGATGAACTTTTGGAAAAGCGGGATTTTGTTATTAATCGTTTTAAATTCGGTTTACTTAAAAATCAAATTAACAAATTGGCAGATAAACAATACAACAGCATGGATGGACTTAATACCTATATAAATAAATATAATCAGGTGAGAACTTTGGAATCCGATGCCTATATTATCCCAAAATACATCTGTGCTCCACTGACTTTGGATTATGAGAGAATTACATCAAAATTAGGCAGTCCATTTGTATTAAAAGGTTTGGAAAGCTCTGAGGGAAAAGAAGTTTTTTTAATAAAAAATAAAGAAGAATATCTTAAAATGAGAGAAAATAACAAAGGCTACTGTGAATGGCTTTTTGAAGAATTTGTTTCATCAAGTATTGGCAGAGATATGAGATTTTATTCTGTCAAAGGTGAGCCTATAGCCTGTATGGAAAGAAAATCTCATGGGGATTTTAGAGCTAATGTAGCTTTAGGTGCAGGTGTCAGAGAAATAGAAGCTACTGAATACATGAAAAAAGCCGCCAAAGATATTTATGAAAAAACAGGTTTGGATTTTTTGGGTATAGATTTATTGTATGGTGAAACCGAAAAACCTTATTTCTGTGAAATAAATGTAATGGCAGGTATGAGCGGCATTGAAAAAGCAACAGGTGTAAATGTAGCGGGAAAGGTTATGGAAACCATAGCAAAGGATTTTGAATGATGGAAAATAAAAAAGACTACGCTGATTATATTTATGAATCTTTTATGAAAGCGGAAAAACATTTGGACAGAAATGCTCCTGACAGTGAAAAAAGAAAACCTCAGCTTTCAAAAGATATTATTTTAAAATTATCGGAAAAATCTGCCCCATGTATTGCTGTGACAGGCAGTAAGGGTAAAGGTTCTGTTTCATGCTTTATTTCAGCTATAATGCAGACTCAGGTTAAAACAGGACTTATGACCAGTCCCCATTTGGTAAAATTTAATGAGAGAATAAAAATAAATAACAAAGATATTTCTGATGAAGATATTGAAAGAATTATTTTGGAATTAAAACCCGATTTTGACAAAGTGGAAAATACTCTCACAGAAAAGGAATTTATAAGTCCCATGGGTTGGCAGGGAGCAGCAGCATTAAAATATTTTTCCGAAAATCACACAGGTTTTAATATTTTCGAGTGTGGAAAAGGTGCAAAATATGATGATATAAACAACATTCCTCACCAGTATTCACTTATAAATCCTGTTTTTTTAGAGCATACCAGAGAGCTTGGCAAAACTTTGCCGGAAATTGCTTTGAATAAAGCAGAAATAGTAAAAACGGGACAGAAATGCTGTTATACAGCGGAACAATTCCCCGAAGTTATGGAAATTATCGAAAAACGCTGTGAAAATACAGGGGTAAAACTAAAAAAATACGGTAAAGATTTTTACAGTGACAATATAATATTTTTAAAAAGCGGTATGAAGTTTGATGTACATACAGAAAAAAATATTTACAAAAATATAGAAATTCCGCTTTTGGGAAAACATCAAGCTAAAAACTGTGCCATAGCTTTTGCAGTGTGTGAAGATTTTCTCGGAAAATTGGATATTGAAAAATGCAGAGAAAATCTTTTAAAAGTAAAATGGCCCGGCAGATTGGAAGTGGTTTCCAAAGAACCGTTTATCATTGCAGATGCAGCTATAAACCATGAAAGCACGGATTTAATTAAAGAAACACTCAGATTTATGAATATGGAGAAAATTATTTCCATAATTGGAATACCTGATGACAAGGATTTTTTAGGTGTGGCAAAATCCATGAGTGATGTGTCGGAAAAAATTATCATAACAAAATGTTTAAATCCCTATTATGTATTTACAGATAAGCAGAAAAAAACTTTAGAACAGGCAGGATTAAAAGTTACAGCCACTGAAAATTTGCAGGAAGCTTTAAAAATAGCCGAAAAATCTGCTATGCCCATTTGCATTATGGGAACAACAGGATTAATTTCTGATGTGGAGAAAATTTTCTCAAAAAGATAATTTTATAAAGAAAATTCTTATATAAAAGAAAAACACTGTCAATTTTATTATTGATAGTGTTTTTTATTTTATAAAATTAATATTATAAGTTAATAAAAGTCAGAACATTTTAAGTAAGTTTACTGCCAAAGTATATTTTTCTAAGGCATATACTCCGCTGATACATATTGTCATAAGTTCATCATATCTATAAATATTTTAATGCTATTTAATAATAGCACCGCCAAAAACAGAATTATCCTTATAAAATACCACTGCCTGTCCTTTTGTAATAGCTCTTTGAGGTTCTTTAAAAACTACTTTCAGTTCTCCGTTATCCATTGGAAAAACCATGGCAGGGGCTTTTTGGTGGGAGTAACGAATTTTCGCCATCAGTTCAATGGGCTCAGTAAGTTTATCCACTGATATGAGATTTGCTTCTTCCGTGTACAAAGTATCGGAGAAAATCTCATTGTCATCCGCTAAAGTTACACTGTTGTCATCAGGATTTATATCCATAACAAACATAGGCTTTCCAAAAGCCATTCCCAGTCCTTTTCGCTGACCTATTGTATAATGCCAAAGTCCAAGATGTTTGCCGATTATATTACCTTTTATATCCTTGAAATTGCCCTGAGGACAGTTTTCTCCTGTGTATTCAAGCAGAAATTTTTCATAATCTCCTGTGGGAATAAAACAAATATCCTGACTGTCGGGTTTGTTAGAAACAATCAGATTATTGTCAGCGGCAATTTGACGAACTTCTTCTTTTGAGTATTCTCCAATAGGGAAAAGGGTGTGGCTTAACTGTTCCTGTGTTAAAGAGTAAAGCACATAGCTTTGGTCTTTTTTATCGCTTTTAGCCTGTATAAGTTCATATCTTTTTGTGTTCTCATTATATTTTGTAAAAGCATAATGCCCTGTAGCTATATAATCATAGCCCATTTCCAAAGCACTGTTTAAAAAAGCATTAAATTTAATTTTTTTATTGCACATAACACAGGGGTTGGGTGTTCTGCCTTTTTTGTATTCTGATACAAAATAGTCGATAACTTCGGATTTAAACATATCTTTGTAGTCAAAAATATAATGTTTTATACCCAAAGTGTCGCAGACTTTCTTTGCATCTTGTATATCTTTTTCATTGGCGGAATTTTCATCGCCCCAGAGTTTAAATGTAACTCCTGCCACTTCATAACCTTGCTGTTTAAGGAGAAGAGCTGCCACAGAGCTATCCACTCCTCCGCTTACACCGATTAAAACTTTTTTCATAAAAACCTTCCTATAATAAAATTTCTTTTGGCTGACGGTTTTGATAATAATAATACCTGTCAAATCCGCATTCTTTTAAAAGGGTAAAAGTTCTGTCAAAATCTTTGCCCATATCTTCACTTTTATGTGCATCGGAACCTATGGTGATAAGTTTTCCGCCTAATTTTTTATAAAGGTTGATTATATTGCCATCAGGCATACTTACACCTATTTTCTGTCTGAATCCCGAAGTATTTACTTCCATAGCTTTGTCTCTTTTTATTAAATTAACAAGAGTTTTTTCTATAATTGACTTGTACTGGTTCATATCTACAGCTATGCCGTAATTTCCGGTAATATATCTTAGAGGATAAGTTATGTGGGACAAGCTGTCAAAATCACAAACACGGGAAGATTCCTCTAAAATCTCAAAGTAATTGCGTAAAAGAGCCGGAATATCTTTTTCTTTTGTATAATTTTTTTGACAGTAGTCATGTTGACCTTTGGCATTGTGGCAGCTGCAAAGAATAAAATCCAAATTATTTTCCTTGATTATTTTGTCTGCTTTTTCTTTTTCAAAAAGAGCTCCGCCTATTTCTGCACCAACGGATATTATTATTTTGTCTGCATATTGTTTTTTAAATTCAGTGGCTTTTGCTATTGAAAGCGGAATATTTTTTTCGCATACTTCAATCCAGTTGCTGTCCTCAATTTCACAGTGATCAGTTACCGCGTAGCCTTTAAATCCTTTTTCAATGGCAGTATTTAACTGTTCTTCAGGAGTTTGAATACCATCATGAGAAAATGTATTATGTGTATGACTGTCAAATATAATCATAGATTACCCTCCGTAAATTTTAAGAAACTAGAATTATTATATATCAAAAGTATAATCTAATCAACTAAATAGATTAAAACTGAATTATTTTAAAAAAATGTGGGAAAATTCAAAGAAAAACATTGAAAATATTTGTACAATATGGTTAAATTAATATAATGAATATTTATAAGCATAAAAATCGTGAAAGGATTGATTTTATGAACACAATAATCAGAGTGGCAGCTGCTGCAAATAAAATAAAAGTTGCTGATGTAGACTGTTCATTTGAGAATATTACACAAATTTTAGAAGAATTTAAAGAAAAACCTGCTGATATAATTGTATTCCCCTCATTAGCACTTACTTCACCAAGCTGTGGTTTGCTTTTCAGCAATAAAGCACTTTTGGACAGTTGTATAGAAGCTATTGAAAAAATATGTATTCAAACAAGAAGTATGAATTCATACATATTAATAGGAACACCTATAGAAGATAACGGCAGTGTGGTTTCAGCTATTGCTGTGATAAATAAAGGTAAAATTATAGGATATATAAAAGCTGAAAATGATCAGATGGAATATTTAAGCAAAAATTATTCTGATAAGATATTGCCTCCTACAACCGTATTTTCTATTGGAGCTATGAAATTTTGTGTGCTTTCCTGTGAACCTATGAAAATTGCAGAAAATATCAAAGAAGTTGCAGAAACAGGCTGTGATTTAATTATTGTACCAAGTTATTCTCCTGTTATTGCAGGTTATCAAAATGATGTAAAAAATGAGGTGAAAGCAATTTCAAAAGCTTATGGCTGTGGTATTGCACTTATTAACGGTGGAATAGGGGATACTACTTCGCCATATCTTTACAGAGCTTTCTCTGTTATCTGTGAATGTGGAAATATTATAAAACAGGAAACTTTCAGCAATCAGGGAATGGTTATGTGTGATTTGGATACTGATATTATCCGTTCACAAAAGACATCAAAAGGACAAAATCTGCCTTTTTATACCGCATATGCAGTTGAAGGAAAGCAAAGACTTCTCCGTCCTGTGCCTATGAACCCATATCTTCCTCAGGGAAAACTGGCTGAAAATAATTTTATTGAAGAACTTTTTACTTTGCAATGTATGGCACTTAAAGGCAGACTTGAAAATACAGGAATTAAAAAAGTTGTTTTGGGATTTTCAGGGGGACTTGACTCAACATTAGCTCTTTTGGTTGCAGCAAAAACTTTTGATATTATGGGACTTGAACGAAAAAATATCATTTGTCTTAGAATGCCGGGATTTGCCTCCAGCAATAGGACACAGGGAAATTCAGAAGCCTTGGCAGAAATTCTGGAAGTTACATCCAGAGAAATTTCCATAGAAAACGCTGTAAATCTTCACTTTGATGATATAGGGCATGACAGTCAAATTCAGGATGTAACATATGAAAATGCTCAGGCAAGAGAAAGAACACAAATTATTTTTGATATTGCCAATGATGAAAATGCCTTGGCTTTGGGAACAGGTGATTTATCAGAAATTGCTTTGGGATGGTGTACTTTTGGCGGAGATCAACTTTCTGGCTATAATATAAATGCATCCATAACCAAAACTTTGGCAAAAAAGATAGTTTCTCATCTTGCCATAACAGAAATTTTTGAAGGCACTGCAGGACTTTTGTCAGATATTGTGGAAACTCCCATAAGTCCTGAACTTGTTGGTAAAAAAGATGAAATTACACAAAAAACCGAAGATATATTAGGTCCATATGAACTTCATGAATTTTTCCTGTACCATCTTATTAAATACGGTTTCAGACCCAGCAAAATTTACTACTATGGTTGTTTTGCGTTCAGTGGAATTTTGGAACCTGCTTTTATCAAAGAAAAACTGGAACTTTTCATAAGAAGATTTTTCAGTTCCCAGTTTAAAAGAAGCTGTTCTCCTGACAGTGCAGTGCTTTGTGATGGGGTATTTGGAAAACATTTTTATATGCCTTCCGATATTTCACCTGAAATGTATATCAAGGAGCTGAAATCAGCAAGTTTTTAAAATATTTCATATAATATTTGAAAAATAATTAAATCACCCATATAAGAATGGTAAGCTGTTCTTATATGGGTGTTTGTTTTTTAATTAAACAAAATTTTTTATAAAAGAAGTATACTGAATTACAAAAATTAACTAAATCCAAACAGTGTGCATAAAATGATAAAAGTATAAACAGGAGGTGATGGAAATGAAGGATTATTTAAAAATTAGGAATATATCAACCACATATCAAGCGGAAAACGGTGAAACTCCCGCTCTTGACAATGTGAGTTTTGATGTGGCAAAAGGGGAGATAGTCAGTATAGTAGGTCCTTCTGGCTGCGGAAAATCCACTTTGCTGTCAGTTATAGCGGGGCTTATAAATCCTTGTGAAGGCGAGATTTTTATAGACGGTAAAAAAATAACGGGAATAAATGTGGATGTGGGATATATGCTACAAAGAGATAATCTTTTAAGTTGGAGGACTATATATAAAAATATAATTTTCGGTTTGGAAATTCAAAATAAACTTACTGAAGAAAACGAAAAATATGCACAATTTTTGATGAAGACCTATGGACTTTATGATTTTAAAGACAAATATCCCTCACAACTTTCCGGAGGTATGAGACAAAGGGCAGCACTTATAAGAACTTTAGTGACAAAACCGGCTGTGCTTTTATTGGATGAGGCTTTTTCGGCATTAGATTATCAAACCAGACTGGCGGTAACAGATGATGTATATAAAATATTAAAAAAAGAAAAGAAAACCACTCTTATAGTAACTCATGATATTCCCGAAAGCATAAGTATGTCTGACAGAGTGGTGGTACTTTCCAATCGTCCTGCCCATGTAAAATCTATTCACAGCATTGATTTCGGAGAAGAAGCACGTCTTCCTGTGGCAGTGCGAAATAATGAGAAATTTTCAGAGTATTTTAATATTATTTGGAAAGAGCTTGATGTTCATGTATAAAGAAATTACGGATATATCCAAGGAGAGAGAAATTTACCTTAAAAGTAAAAAACGGGAGAAAATAAAACTCAGTTGTATTCGGTGGGGTATACTTTTGCTTTTAATTTTAATATGGGAAATATTTGCCCGTATAGGCATAATTGATTCATTTATTATGAGTAAACCCTCTGATATTTTAAATACGATGGTACATTTATCCCAAAATGATCTTTTACATCATTTAGGTATAACTTTGTATGAAA
>JAHHUB010000064.1 GCA_020024175.1 Oscillospiraceae bacterium
ATAAAAATCTGTTCCGGGTGAAAGACCAACAGCTTCAAGTTCTTTTATAACTCTTTCTCTTCTGGCTTCTTCTGTGGGTTCTATATTGTGAATTTCCAAAGCTCTTTCTAAAATTTTACCGATTTTGTGTCTTGGATTAAAAGTATCAAATGGATTTTGAAATATTATTTGAAAATCTTTTCTGAAACCCAGTCTGTTTTCTTTAAGATATTTTATGGCATCTTTGCCTTCAATATTAATACTTCCTTTTGTGGGAAATTCCAAACCAAGAATAAGCTTGCCCAGTGTTGATTTACCACAGCCGCTTTCTCCGATTATTCCCAAAGTTTCTTTTTTATTAAGTGTAAAACTTATACCATCTACAGCCTGAACATTCTTTTTATTTTTATCAAATAATTTATCGCTGCGCTGTGGATACCATTTATATAAATTTTCAACCGTTAAAATAGTCTGTTCCATAAGCTAAATACCCCCTTTGCAATGGATTATTCATATAAATAACAAGAAATAATTCTTCCGTCTTCCAAAGTTTTTTGTTTTGGTACAGCTTTAAAACATTTTTCGGAAGAGTGTGGACAACGATCCGCAAATATACATCCTGCAAATCTCTTTGAAAGGTCAGGAAGTGTTCCCTCAATACCTTTAAGATTATTCTTTTCTCCTCTAAGTGTAGGATAAGAATTTAAAAGTCCGACAGTATATGGATGTTTGGGATTTTTTATAACATCTTTTACTTTTCCGAATTCCATAAGTCTGCCTGCATAAAGCACAATAACATTTTCACATGAGCTGGCAACAACAGCCATATCATGAGTTATCATTATTCTTGTCATTTTAAGAGTTTGCTCTAATTTTTTTATCTCATCAAGTATCTGCCCCTGTGTAACAACATCCAATGCAGTTGTGGATTCATCTAAAACGATTAAAGAGGGTTTGTGCATAAGTCCCAATGCAATAGATACCCTTTGCAGCATACCTCCTGAAAGCTCATGAGGATATAGTTTTAAAACTCTTTCATTGAGATTTACCAATTTCAGCATTTCATTAATATTTTTGAAAATTTCTTCATTTGATGATGTTGTATCATGAACTCGATAAATATCCAAAAACTGTTCGCCTATTTTATGAATGGGGCTTAATGTATTCATAGCTTTTTGGAATACCACTGAAAGCTCTACCCAACGCAAAGCGTTAAATTCCTCATCACTCAGTTTGGTAATATCCTGTCCCTTAAACAGAATTTCTCCTGTTAATTCCGATGTATTTTCCGGGAGAAGTCTTAGTATACCCATAGCAAGTGTGGATTTACCCGAACCTGATTCCCCCACTATGCCTACAGACTGTCCCTGTTCGACAGAAAAGCTGATATTATCTGCTGCCAATACTTCTTTTTTATTACTTTTATATTTAATAGATACATTTTTTAGTTCCAGTATTTTACTCAATTTTGTCACCTCTATTTATTGACATTTTTAAGTTTTGGGTTTAATACAACATTTAAGCCATCTCCTATAAGATAAAAGCTAACAACAAGTATTAAAATTGCAAGACCTGAAAAAGTTGTTATCCAGGGAGCTGTTGCCATATAGCTTTTACCATCAAAAATCATTTGTCCCCAGCTTACAATATTGGGGTCCCCAAGTCCCAAAAAGCTTAAACTGGCTTCTGTAAGAATAGCTCCTGAAATACTCAAAGTTGTATTTGAGATAATTGGATATATACCATTTGGAATAATATAATTAAACAATATTTTCCAATTACTTTCGCCTATTGCTATTGAACTTTTTACAAAAGTCCTTTCTTTTAAGGAAAGAGCTTCCACCCTCATAAGTCTTGCATTGCTTGGCCATGATGTCAAACCCAGTACAAGCATTACATTAAACATACTGCTTCCAAATATTGCCACAATCATAAGAATTAAGAAAAATGTTGGAATCATAAGAAAAATATTTATAATTTCAGAAATAACAGCATCTACTTTTCCGCCTACAAATCCGGCAATCCCACCAATAAAAGTACCTATAACTCCGGAAATCAAAGCAGAAATAAGTCCTATTGTTATTGATGTTCTGGCTCCGTATAAAATCATGCTGAATACATCTTTTCCCAATCCGTCAGTACCTAAAATATTATCAGGATTAGGCGGAAGCAGCATATCACAGGAAATTTCATACGGACTGTATTTTGTAATAAAAGGAGTAATTATAATCATTATAATTATAAAGCAAAGTAAAATACAACCCCATTTTAACTGACTGTTTGAATTAATTGTTTTTAAAGCTTTTTTAAATTTGTTTTTTATGTTATTCATATCAATTATCCTTTCTTTAGAATATTCACAAATTTTATTTGTATGAATTTCTGATTCTGGGATCGATATATGCGTAAACCAAATCAACTAACAGCATCATTATGGAAATAGAAAGAGATAGTATCAGATATATTCCCATAATCAAGGGATAGTCTCTGTTCATAATAGCATTCATCATAACTCTGCCTGTCCCCGGCCAGCTAAAAACAGTTTCAACAAGCACTGAGCCTGTTATAACAAATGCAAGGCTTATACCGAATACAGTTATAATCGGAAGAATAGCATTTCTGAAAACATACTTATTATATATTTTCTTTTTATTCATTCCTGTTGCTTTAAATGTTGTAATAAAATCTTCCGAAAGCACCTGTATTACAGAACTTTTTGCAATTTTGAAGTAAATGGGAAGTTGAAGCAATGTCATTGTCAAAACAGGAAGGAACAAATGGTGCATAACATCCAATACATGTCTTATACCTGTATAAGTATGTCTTATATCAGAATAGCCCGATGTTGGGAACCAGCCTAAATGAGTTGCAAATACCATTATAAACATAATAGCAAGCCAAAATGACGGCATGGAATTTAAAATATAGGAAGTTGATGTAAACACCTTATCTACAATACCCCTTTGATGTGTTGCACTGAATAATCCTGCTGCTGTACCTATAATTACTGCAAAAATAATAGCTGTCAGTGTCAAAAGCAGAGATGTGCCCATTTTATCCATAATTATTTTTAAAATATTCTCATTATATATAATAGAATCTCCCAAATCACCTTTTAAAATATTAGAAACATATTTTACAAGCTGAATATAAAGAGGTTGATTAAATCCGTATTTTTCATTTAAATTATCAATAAGCTGTTGAGATGGATTATCCCGTCCTGCCAAAATTTCCACAGGAGAACCCGGTGCAGCTTTAATTATAAAAAAGTTAAGTACAAAAACTACTGCAACTGCTAAAAATCCTGTACATAATCTTCTGAAAACATACTTTTTCATATTTCACCATCCTAAAATAGTTTTAATGTAAGCGTATTCCGTATAAACGGAATACGCTTGTTAGAAAAATAATTATTATTTGTATTTTAGTCTGTGTAATGCATAAGAAAATAGTTTGATGATGCTATTTTATCTTGATTTTCAACGGGATGTCCCTGTAAATTATTTTTGGATACAATAATATAACACCATTCTGTCAAAGGCATTACAGGCAAATCTTCTGAAAGAATTCTCTGCATTTCACTATAAATTTCTGCTCTCTTATCAATATTTGTTTCTTTTCTTCCGTTTACAAATATTTCTTCAAGTTCAGGATTATTATATTTCATAAAATTAGCCCAACCGCCTACTCCTGCACGACCTACCATATTATCAGGATCGGGTCCATGATACCCGCCCATAATTCCAATATCAAAATCACCTGCATTCATCTTATCCTGCCAGCCGGCAGCTTCCAAAGTTGTAATCTTAGCTTCTATACCAATGGATTTAAGATTTTGCTGAACTATTGTTGCGATTTCGGAGAATACAGCAAACTCAAAGATAACAATGTTTACATCTTTAATTCGTACCCCGTTGGCATCCGGCAAATATCCGGCTTCGTCAAGGAGTTTCTTTGCAGCTTCTATGTCCTGAGCAGGCATTTTATACTTATCTGTATATGCCCAAGATACAGCAGGTGTATAAAATCCCTCAGCTGTTTCTGCATATCCCTTGTGAGCCTTTTCTACCAGCAGCGGTCTATCCAAACAGAGTGCTACTGCCCTTCTTACTCTTACATCATCCCATGGTTTCTTTGAAAGATTTGTAATCAGATATTGTCTGTCAGCACTTATCATTGTTTGTATCTTTGTGTCAGGAATTTTTTCTAATTCTTTAACTGATGAAGGAGATATAGCCGCAGGAAGTCCCAAAAGATCAACTTCACCGTTTATATAGGCTTGTACAGCTGTACTTTCATCAGGAATAATTTTATAAATAATTCTGTCAAGTCCGGGTTCACCCTTAAAGTAATCTTTGTTTGCTTCCAAAACAATACTTACATCTTTTTCTTCTGATACAAATTTAAACGGGCCTGTTCCGACAGGTTTTTTGTTGGCAGGATTTTCAAGCCAGTCTGTATTTTCATAAAGATGCTTAGGTAAAATTATTGTTTGAGGCAGATAAGACAGTAAAGAAGCATCTACCTGATCTAATTTGAATATAACAGTATTATCATCCGGTGTAAGAATTTCTTTAATGTTAATATACTTCTCAACATTCATACCCTTTTCTTTTATAATTGTTTCAAAAGTGTATTTTACGTCTGCAGATGTAAATTTTTCTCCGTCATGCCACTTAACATTGTCATATAGATTAAATGTATAAGTCAAACCATCATCGGATATTGTGTATGTTTTTGCAAGGTCAGAAATAATTTCTCCGCTTATTGTCAACTGCAAAAGGGAACTGAAAATATTTATTGATGGATATCCACCTGCAAGGCTGTTTGCGTTTCTATTGTAGTGAATAGGAGCATTTGAACACGCTACTATCATTGTTCCTTTTTCCTGTGCTTCGTTTTTGCCATTGTTTGATGAAGCTTTATCATTACATGATATTAAAGAAAGAACCAAGGTCAGCGTTAAAAAACAACTTATAATTTTTTGGAATTTCATTTAAAACCCTCCTAATAATTGTATTATGAATCGATTCACATATATTTTATAACACTAAAGCAGAAAAATCAATAGCAAATGAATATAAATTATAAAATTTGTATATTTGTTCATATATTAAGTATATTAATTGTGGATAACGTTTGAACAAATTAACAATTAACAATATTTTATACATATATTTTGTGCATTATCACAGTGAGTTTGGGTTTGAGTCTATAATATATACTATTTTTATATAGTATAATAAAAATAAATACTTGAAATATTAATAAACAATGATATAATATGTTACGATTGATAAGTGAATTATTATTCAACTGATAATACAAATTTTTTTCAGGAGGACACTAAAATGCTTAAAAATTACGAAAGAGCAAAAAATCTGATGAATGGAGGACGTTTGGTTAAAAACGCTGTACATGGCGGAAAATGGATAAATGACACCGAATATCACTACAAAAAATATCCTATCGGTGAGAATGAATACAAACATTTTGAAATCAATACTTTGACAGGTGAAAAAAAAGAAGTTGAAGAACTTCCAAAAAGCAAGGACTGTTCCTATTCTCCCGATGGAAAATATCAGGTAATTGCAAAAGATAACAACTTATTTCTTAAAAATCTGGAAAATGAGCAGTTAAAACAAATTACTTTTGATGGCAAAGAAAATTATTCCTATGGCACTATTTGCGGAACCTGTGAACCAATTAAACATTTATTTAACAAAACAGAAACCTGTGCCGGTGTTCTTTGGAATAAAGAAAGTAATAAGCTTATTACCTATATTTTGGATGACAGAGATGTAAAGGATTTATATGTTGTTCAGAATGTAACCCGTGATAAGGAAAATCCCCGTCCTATTCTCCATAAAGTAAAATATTCACTTCCGGGTGATGAAGAAATTATAAAAGCACATTTATACATTTATGATTTAGAAAAAGACAAATTAATCCCTGTTGATTTCCCTGCTCTGCCTGTAAATTTCATTCCACCTATTTCCGATGGCTGCATGAAAGCTGCATGGACAAATAACGGAAAAGAAATTTATTTTACAGCTATGAATCGTTACTTTAACGAAGCTAAACTTGTTTTGGCTGACCCCGAAACAGGCAAAACCCGCATTTTGCTGGAAGAAAAAACTGATACTTTCTTTTTCTATGATTCCTACGGGCAAAGTGATGGCGGCATAGATTATAATTTTACCAACTATGTATTTTCAGACAAACCCTATTTTATTTGGCAAAGCCAAAAATCAGGATATAACCATCTGTATTTGCACGATAAAAACAGCGGAAAAGAAATCTGTCAGCTTACAAGCGGCGAATTTGAAGCTGTATCTTTGGCAAAAGTAAATGAAGAAACAGGAGAAATTTTCTTTACTGCAAGAGGCTTGGACATTTTCTCCGACCCCTATTATCAAACATTGTGTAAAGTTGATGTAACCGGAAAAAATTTTGAGATTTTAGCTAAGGAAGATGGGTTCCACAGAACCGACCTTTCCCCTGACGGAAAAAGATTTATTGACATAGTTTCCAAAATAGATATGCCTCCTGTTGCTAAAATCATAGAAACAGAAAGCAAAAAAGAAATCATATTTGAAACTGCTGACATTACCGAACTTCTTAAAGCCGGATATGTTATTCCAAAAAGATTTTCATATCTTAACGAAGACGGCATAAGACTTTACGGAATTATTGTTCTCCCTCCGGACATCGGAGAAAAAGCTCCTCTTATTGACTATATCTATGGTGGTGTTCAATGCCCAAATGTGCCTAAGGAATTTACATGGGAAGCCGAAAAAGAATGTATGGGCAGTTTGCAATCCTATGCTCAATTTGGAATTATAGGTATAATTTTAGACGGAGTAGGTACACCTCAAAGAGGAAAAGCTTTCCATGATGTAAGCTATAAAAATTTAGGCGGTGCCGCAGGACTTAAAGACCATGTATACATTTTGGATAAACTGGCTGAAGATTACCCTCAGATAGATACAGACAAAGTTGGTATTTGGGGAGTTTCAGGGGGAGGATATGCTACATTCCGTGCTATGTGTTTATACCCCGATACATATAAAGTAGGAGTTTCTTACTCAGGCAACCATAACGAAAGAACTTATTGTACTGCATGGGTTGAAAGATACAACGGTGAATATGACGAAAAAATGTATGATGATCAGCAAAACAGCCTTTTAGCCAAAAATCTCAAAGGCAAGCTTTTCATAGCTCATGGGGATATTGATGATAATGTTAATGTATGCAACACCTTGGGTGTTGTAGATGCTTTGATTCAAAATAACAAAGATTTTGATATGATGATTGTGCCTAATACTTTCCACGATATGTGCAGAACAGATTATATGATACGCAAAAAATGGGATTACTTTGTTAAAAACCTTTTGGGTCAGGAACCTCCCAAAGAATTTGAAATGTAATTTATCTATTAAATTTTAAACAAATAATCTCCTCCATAAATATATTTAAGCAAAATTAATCTGTGTACTTTTATTAAGTAAAGCAAATCACCCACAAACAGGGTTCATTTCTGTTTGTGGGTGATTTTATCATTTGATATATAAGTTTTGATATTGTATTAAATCCTATTTATTATTTTTAACTTCTTCTGTCCATCTTGTTAAATCATCAACAAAAGCATGGCATTGCTCAAAGTATGTAGCCCAACAAGTTACAAGACGAATACAGTTTCGGCCGTCATTTGTTTTATGGTGATAGGTGTATTGATATTTTGTATCAATCTTTTTGAGGATTTCATCGGAGAATATTGGAAATAGCTGATTTGATCTGCTTTCTGTGAGCAAATCATACCCCAGATTTTCTATGCCTTCACGAATAATTGTCATAGCATCGTTGGCATGATGAGCAAGTTCCATAAACAAGCCATCACGGAATAATTCTTCAAACTGAATACCAAGAATTCTTCCCTTAGCCAGCATAGCACCTCTTTGTCTTAAAATACGGCGAAAATTGGGTTTAAGATCATCATTTACAATTACCATAGCTTCTCCCATAAGTGCACCATTCTTAGTACCTCCAATGTAAAAAGCATCACAAAGACGTCCATAGTCTTCAAATGTAAGATTGGAGCACGCAAGAGCAGAGCCAATTCTGGCACCATCTATATAGAAAAGCATACCATGGCTGTGGCAAAATTCAGACAATTTTTCCAAATCTTCTCTGCTGTAAACTGTTCCTAACTCTGTTATATTTGATATATATACCATTCCTGGGTTAGGAGTAAACACAGTACTGTTTATATCATAAGCATGCTGAAGGTTTTCAACCGTCAATTTTCCGTCAACTGTAGGTTCCAAAAGAAGTTTATGACCTGTTACTTCCAAAGCCCCAGATTCCCATTCATTGGGATGACCTGTCTGAGCACATATAATGCCATCTGCTGCTCTGAGAAATGCCGCAGATGCCAAAAGGTTTGTCTGGGTACCTCCCGAAATGAAGTGAACATCCGCATCAGGTACTCCCACTATTTTTCTGATATAATCAGCCGCTGTTTTGCAGTGGTCGTCAGTACCGTATCCGGGGCATTGAACAAAATTAGTATCAGAAATTGCTTTCAATATATTAGGGTGAACTGATTCACTGTAGTCATTAACAAAGCTGTACATATTAAATTCCTTCTCTCGTCAAAATTGTCAAATATCTTTGTTATTTATTGTTGTTATTGTATATCCGGAATTCCAAGCATAGTATACTACCATCATGAAAACTTTGTCAATAAAATATCAAAAATATTTTTTCAAAACAACTTTTAATCATGGTTTTGCATAAAAAATAGATTTATTTTTGATTAAAATTGTCTATTTTACAGCTAATTTATTTTGAAAAAACAGGCATTTGTCCTCTATACAAAGACATATTGAGGTTTTATTGATTTTTATGTGTTTCTCTGCCGTACACTTTTGAACTCGTATTTTATTGAAAAATATTACATTTTTATATAATATTTCT
>JAHHUB010000065.1 GCA_020024175.1 Oscillospiraceae bacterium
GATTGGTACATTGCAGTCAATGATAAATTCGCATTTGTCTATTAGTACCTTTGCTTTTTCTATAGTTTCCGGTAAAACTTCGGAAAAAGCCTCGGTGGATATTACATTGTTGGAAAGCTCTTTTGCAACCTGAAAATCCACATCATTTTCAAAGAGAACACCTGTTGCAAAAGGAATTTGTTTTCTTTGGAGGCATCTGTAAATAACGGTTCCCTGACCGTTTCCGCCTATTACAAACACCTTGGGAGTTCCTTCAGCTTTTTGCAGTTCCACACTTCCAAAAAGTATGTTAAAACTTCCTCTGTCTATATCATAAAGGTCGTTTATAATTTCATTGGTAAAAATTTGTTCGGGTGTTCCGTAACCGCTAATATAGTCGCCTTTTACAAGAGCTATTTTATCAGAAACTTTTGCCGCCAAATCAACTTCATGAAGGCTCATAATCACAGCTATCTCCTTAGTATTTGCCATTTCACGGAGAATACTGAGAATTTCTATTTTATGTTTTATATCAAGATATGAAGTAGGTTCATCCAAAATAATAATTTGAGGCTTTTGACAGATAGCTCTGGCCAGCATAATACGCTGTTTTTGCCCATCGCTGGTGGCGGAAAATTCTCTATCGGAAAGTTCAGAACAATGTACTCTTTTTATGGACTCATCAACAATTTTTTCATCTTCTGCAGTGAGTTTTCCAAAATATCCGGTATATGGGTATCTGCCTGTTGCCACAACATCTCGGCAAGTCATCATTTCAGGGTTAATGCGTTCTGTCAAAACTACCGATAGTTTCTTTGCAAAATCATTTCCGTTTAATTTTTCCATATCTTTTTTATCAATATAAACCACACCGTCTATAATGTCCAAATGTCTGGTTATACTTTTTAAAATAGTGGATTTTCCCGAACCGTTGGGTCCTGCCAAAGTGAGAATTTCACCTTTTTTCACTGATATATTTATATTGCTTATAAGAGGATTATTGTCATAGCCTACAGTTAAATCAGAGGTTTTGAAAAATAATTCATCATTCATTATATTTTCTGCTCCTATAATTCTTGAGTTTTCTTTTTATTGGAAATCATAAGCCAAATTACCACAGGTGCCCCGAAAACCGCAGTAACTGTACCTATGGCAAGTTCAACCGGGGCAAAAGCTGTGCGGGCAATTAAATCACAGTACATACAAAATACAGAACCTGCCAAAAAAGAGGCGGGGATAATAACAATGGGCTTTGAGGTTTTAAAAAGTATTTTAGAAATATGAGGAACTGCTATTCCCACAAAGGAAATAGGCCCTGCAAAAGCTGTCACTGTAGCTGAAAGTATTGAGGAAATTAAAATAAGTATAACACGGAAAGATTTTACATTAATTCCCACACTGAGGGCATACCCTTCCCCCATCTGATATGCATCAATGGGTTTGGACAGCATAAATGCCATTATAAACCCTGCTGCTGTAAGAATGGAGGCAACTTTAAAACTTTCCCAGTTCATTCCCGAAAAACTTCCCATAGACCAGTAAGTTAAGTTAGCTATATCGTTTTCCTTGGCAAATGTAATAAAAAAATCCGTTATGGCTGAACAAATATATCCTATCATAATTCCTATTACCAAAAGCATGGACATACTTTTTGATTTTTTTGAAAATAATATTATAAACAAAGTTGCCGCCATAGAACCTGTAAAGGAAGCTGTTATTGTTATATAAAGCGGCACAGAGTGAAAATAATTGAGAAGTACAATCATAACAAATCCAACAAACATTTTTGCCCCGGATGAAATTCCAAGCACAAAGGGACCCGCTATCGGATTTCTGAAAAAAGTCTGCAAAAGATACCCCGAAACAGACAGTGCACCGCCTAAAACAGCCGCTGACAAAAGCCTTGGCAGTCGAATTTTCCAAATAATATTATAGGCTGTTTGATCTTCACTGACTTTAAAAAATATTATTTTAAAAATTTCAGAAGCGGAAATATTAACACTTCCTGTGTTGATATTTGCCACTACACCTGCACAGAACAAAAAGAGCAGTAATATAAACATTATTTCATATCTCAGTGCTTTTTTTATATTTTGTTTCATCTTATTCTCCGTTAATTATGCAGAAAATTCCGATTCTTAATTTAAAAATCGGAATTTTGCATTATTTATTGTAATTTAGACAGATGTTTAATTTCACTGTCATCTGTTTCATTATTATTTATAAGCTTAACTATATCTTCAATCATTTCGCCCATTTTGTCCGATGTTTGGAAGTAATCCGGAGAAGTACACCATACATTGTTATTTTGAACAGCTTTGAAATCCTTGAGAAGTTCGTTCTTAGCAAGCAAATCATTCAAAGACTTAGGTCTGCCGCCCATTGGCCAGAGATAAATTATGTTGTCTGCATCTTTGGCTGTATTATAGAATGTTTCAAAATCAATCTTCACTGTACCTGTACTGTCTTTTTCCAAATCATCAAAAATATACTTTCCGCCTGCCATTTCCAACATGGTCACCATATAATCTCCGCATTTTCTCACATAAAGGTCATTTTTGGATGTGATGTAGAAAATTGCTGCAGTTTTTTCACTGTTTTCAGCCTTGATATTTTCAAAAATTTTAGCTTGTTCATCAAATTTTGCATTTGCTTCTGTTTCTTTATTAAGCAATGCACCAAAGAATTTAACCCATTCGGTTTTTGCCATTGGGTGAGGTTCAAATGATGAGTAGTCAACAATAATTTCCAATCCCAGTTCTTTGAGTTTTTCACGAACTTCAGGATAGCTGTCTATTTTAGTGTTATAAATAACCAGTTGGGGCTGATTTTTGGAGATAATTTCAAAATCAGGGTTTTTAGCATGACCTGTGTAAATGATTTTGCCTTCTTCTATAGCATTTTTAATATCATCTATATACCAGTCTTTTGCATCATATGTTGTCATCTTAACATAGTCCAAAGCATCCACAGCATTTATAAGAGATACTGCAGGTGTAGATGAAACAAAAAGATTTTCTACAGGTGCTTTTATAATAATTGTATTTTCATTTATGAATTTGCTTTCTTTTGGAGTTTCTTTACCTTTGGGAACCAAAAGTATTTCCTGTTTGTAATTGCTGTGATTATCCACTGTCAAAAGTTTAAAACCATCGCTCAAATAATCCACTTTGAAGTTTTGGGCATATTTAAGCTCCATAGTGTTTTCCAGTGTAAGGTCATCACTTTCCTTTGAAACTTCAGAAGAAGAAACACTTTCGGAAGAAACTGAAGATTCTGATGAGGTGTTGTTTGAGGACTTTTCAGAGCAGCCTGCCAGTGCAGTCAGAATCAAAGAAAGTGATAAAATTGCTGTAAATATTTTTTTCATTTTAAATCCTCCAATATTATTGATTTATAAAAATATTATTAAGCTAAACAATAATACCATAATTAGTTGCATAAGTCAACTAATTTATTTAAAACATTGTAAAAAAATATCCACAGCATATTGATAAAGTATAATTTAATTTTATTTAAGAGCAAAAAATAATTCGGCGGTTTCCTCTCCCGAAACCATCAAATTACTGAGCTAAAATCCGGCCGGTATCTGACTTACGAAATAATTTCGATTACAGTAGTGGGAGCTGCTGCGGATTTTAACCGCATTCCCTGTTTAATCCGTACACCTGAAAAGACATACGAAACCGAATAGCCATATTTAATTTATTAATATATATAATATCAAAATTCACAATAAAAGTCAATAAAACATATAAAAAAGCGGATATAAATTGTGCATATATCTATATTCAATTATATCCGTTGTAATTTGTAATATTATTGATTTTCTGGGAAATTAAGCATTTTTTGTGCCAGCAAAACATAAACGGAATTCATATCCCCTGTAAGATATGCCAAAATGATTTTGTATGCAAGTCCTGGGTCTTCATAAAAATTATCTTTCATAATCTGACAGTGTTTTTTATCCGGCACAAAAAGGTCAAGACTCATCAAATTACTTTCTCCATCCCCCAAATTTAAAGTTAAATTATATCCGTCTTCCACTTCTTTTATTACTGCTGCATTATTATTATCAAATTCTTTGCGGCGCAAAAACTCCTTTGCCGTTTCCATAGCACGGGTTTTGATTGATTCGGAAATGGAATCAAAAAAATATTTAGCAGCATTTTCACCCTTTTCCGTGAGAAAATACATATTATTTTCATCTTTTACAATGTGTTCAAGGCTTTCCAGCTCATTTATACACTGGATGAAAATAAAGTGATTTACAAGTCCGCTGAAAACCAAAATTTCTTTTAAATCATCAACCAGAAATGATTGCTTTGTTCTATACATCAAATAGCATATTAAAATTTTAACTTCATAATCTTCACTCATGCCATTAGGTCCTACCCCGGCAATTAACTCAAAATCATTTTTCATAATATCTCCTCATAATCCTCAAATCCTGTTTTATATTATTTTACTACAAAATAACAGGTTTTTAAAGGGGTTTTGACGAATTTAATAAAAAAACTTGACATAACCTTTATTTGATGTATAATGAAGGTGCAGAACACACAGAGTAGAATTTCAGGCGTCAAGTGTTTGCGGGACGGGGAGTTGTCCGTAGAACGAAAACCTTTATGGTTGCGGCCTGATATATCGCATCCCGCTGTAATATATTAGGACTCAAAACCTCCTTAATATAATCAGCAGGTTATTTTAAGGAGGTATTTTTATATGGAAAACACTCTGCAACCCAGTATTTACAAATCACCACTGTCTCCGAATTTTTGGAGAGAAGCTACAGGAGAGCTGCAATCAATTAAAAAAATTATTTTATGTGCTGTTTTTGTGGCTCTGACAATGGCAATAGGAAGATTTTTTATTCCTATTCCAGTCATGGGTGGACAAAGAATCTATTTTACATTTTTTGTAAAAGCCTTGGGCACAGTTATTTATGGTCCTGTTGTGGGAGGTATAGCCAGTGCTGTAGGTGATATTATTGGTGCATTGCTTTTTCCCACCGGTCCATTCTTTATAGGCTACACAATCTCAGCATTTTTAGGCACATTTATTTATGGATTGTTTTTTTACAGACAAAAAATAACCATATTTAAAATTTTTATGGCTAAATTTACAGTCAATATTTTTGTAAACATTTTTTTGGGAAGTCTTTGGATTTATTTGATGAACAGAGAAAGCAAACTTTTCTGGCCTTTAGTTATTGCAAGAGCTCCTAAAAACATCATACTTTTACCTATTGAAGTTTTGGTTATGTACTTATTTTTCTCAATGATTATTCCAATTATGAGAAAAATGAAAGTTATTGATTATGCTCCGTTTGACGGAAAAATAAATTGGTTCTAATCAATGGTAACAATGATGTCAGTTTGTGATACTGCTGCTTATAATTTTCAGATTTTATTATATGTTTTGATTGTGCTTACAAAAACAGCAAAATTAAAAAATAATATAAAAAGGTAGGGCTGGTTTCCAATGAATGTTAAAGAAACTGTGGAGTATATAAATTCTGTATCATGGAAAGGAAAAAAGCCCGGTTTATGCCGTACACATGAACTTCTCAAACTCATGAATAACCCTGAAAAAAAACTTAAATTTATCCACATTGCAGGCACTAACGGAAAAGGCAGTACATCTGTTATGATTGCAGAAATACTGCAAAAGGCGGGATATAAAGTAGGTCTTTCCACATCTCCCCATATTTTCAGGTTCAATGAAAGAATGAAAATAAACGGAGAAGAAATTTCCGATGATGAGCTTTCCGAAATCACAGAATATATAAAGCCATTGGCAGAAAGTATGGAATCAGGACCTACAGAAGTGGAACTTATCTCCTGTATTGCATTTGAATTTTTTATGAGAAACAAATGTGATATTGTGGTTTTGGAAACAGGCATGGGCGGAGCTTTGGATTCCACCAATGTGATTGAAACTCCAGAAGTGGCTGTACTCACCAATATCGGACTTGACCACACTGCCTTTTTGGGAAATACCATTGAGGAAATAACAAAAACCAAATGCGGCATTATAAAAGAAAACGGAAGTGTTGTTATTTACCCTGTATCGGCGGAAACCGAAAAAATAGAAGAAAAAGTATGCCATGAAAAAAATGCAGACCTGATAAAAGCTGATTTTGAAAATCTGCACTCAATCAGCCACTCCCTGGAAGGTCAAACTTTTACCTGCGGCAAAAGAGAAAATCTTTTTCTTTCACTTTTGGGAAATCATCAGCTAAAAAACGCATCTGTGGTTTTATCTGTTATAGATATTCTAATCAAAAAAGGCTGGAAAATTTCCGAAGAAAATATCAGGGATGGTCTGAGAGATGTCCACTGGTCAGGTCGATTTGAAATAGCAAAGAAAAATCCACTGTTTATAATAGACGGCGGACACAATCCCCAATGTATAGAGGCACTCTCGGAAAATATCAAAACTTATCTGCCCAATGAAAAGCTTGTAATACTTACAGGTGTACTTGCGGATAAGGATTACGAAAAAATGTATCTTCCTGTTATGTCTTTTGCAAAAGAATTTATCTGCATAGAACCACCAAATCCCAGAAAACTGGAGGCGGTTAAACTGGCTGAAAGTCTTTCTAAAAGCAAAATCCCTGCAACAGGTTATGAAAACATCTCTGATGGTGTAAAAGCGGCTGTAAATTCCGCAGGAAAAGATGGCACCGTACTTTGTTTCGGTTCACTTTATATGATAGCCGATATAAAAAACGCTTTGGAAAATTTATAAAAATATATTTGAGAGATGATTAGCAATAGTCATCTCTCTTTTAAATGAAAGGCAGCAAATGAAATTTAAAAGAATTTATATAGAAATTACAAATATGTGCAATTTAAAATGCCCTTTTTGCTCACCAATGATGAGAAAAAAAGAGCAAATGTCTGTTGAAAATTTCGAGAAAATATTATTACAGATTAAAAAATATTCACCACATATATATCTTCATGTAAAGGGAGAACCCCTTACACACCCACAGCTAAATGACCTGTTGAATTTAGCTGAAAAATATGATTTTCCCGTTAATATTACCACAAACGGCACTCTTCTTGCCGAAAAATCTCAGCTCATATTTTGTCATAAAAACATAAGACAAGTGAATATTTCCGTTCACAGTATACAATCCGGTAATGGAGATAAAAACAAATATTTAAGAGAAATTGCCGAATTTGGTTTAAAGGCTTTGGAACTTCAGCGCCCCTATGTTTCCTACCGAATGTGGAATGGACAAAACAGCGAAAAAATTTCCAATGAAGCCAAAACTCAGCTTGAAAATATATCGGAAACTTTTGGTATATCACTTCATGGGCAAGAACTTTTAAAGGGCAGATGTTCTGCAAAGCTTGGTGAAAATATCTTTATAAGTTTTGAGGAAGAATTTGAGTGGCCTTCTTTAAGTTTAAGCGAGGTATCACATCGGGGAAAATGTTTAGGCGGAGGAGATATGCTGGCAATTTTAGTTGATGGCACAATAGTACCCTGTTGTTTAGATGCTGATGGAATTATAAATCTCGGAAATATATTTACGGAAAAACTTGATGATATTTTACTTTCCCAAAGATACCAAAATCTTTACACAGGATTTCATGGTGGAAATATCAGTGAAGAACTTTGCAGAAAATGCAGTTACAGAACCAGATTTGATAAACACAAACATTAAATCAATACTTAAATTAACATTACTTTTCATAACTTGTTGACAATAATAAATATAAATTATATAATAACTTAGTAACCGAATAAGATAACAGCGTTTTTAAGCCGAAAGGCTTATTAATGAGGAAAGTCCGAGCCTCACAGGGCAAGAGTAACTGCTAACGGCAGCCGAAGGCGACTTTAGGGAAAGTGCAACAGAGATATACCGCCTGTCTTACAGGTAAGGGTGGAAAGGCGAGGTAAGAGCTCACCGGAGTAATGGAGACATTACTGCCATGTAAACCCTACTCGAGGCAACACCTCATAATTGAAAACATAAGGGCGGCCCGTCCGTTTTCTGAGGTGGCTTGAGCTATGTGGCGACATATAGACCAGATAGATTGTTATCGAATACAGAACTCGGCTTATATATTTGGTTACATAAAAAAGAACATCAGTTTAATTACTGATGTTCTTTTTTTATTAACTTAAATCTTTAAATTTAGCTTAAAGGAAATTTTATTTAACAAATTACTACATAAGGGATTCATTATAAACTGCTCTGCTGCCGCCTACAAATTTAGCTCTTACTCTGGCAGCCAGGATATTTGCTTCACCCAGTTTATTTACAGAAAGACGGAGTGGTACAGCAACTTCTTTCAAATGCATACCTATCAGTGTACCTCCAATATCAATTCCACCATCAGCTCTGATTTTTTCCACTGCTACAGGCTCTTTAAAATGCTTGTATGCTGCTGTAGCAAATGAACCGCCTGCCTTTGGCTGAGGTATTACATTTACTTCGTCCATATTAAGTTTTTCCGCCAATTCCCTTTCGATAATGATTGCTCTGTTAAGGTGTTCACAGCATTGAGCAGCAAGATATATTCTATGGACTTTAAACACACCATACATGGCATCAAAAACTGTTTCGGCAACATTATATTGGGAATTTGTACCTATTTTGGAACCGCAAATTTCACTGGTTGAACAACCTATTACAGCAATTTGACCTTTTTTAAGTTTTGCTCCTTCAATAAATTCTTCAGCTAAATTTTTTGATTGTTCTTTTAAATCTTCTATAAAATCTTCTTTGCATATTTCAATGCTTTGGGTTTTCAAACTATCTGCTTGTTTTATTAAATTTTCCATAATAAAATACTCCTTTATGGATAACTTCACTGTTAGCTTATATTTTTTAATCAAATTTTAATTTTAAATTTCGACTTTTTTAAATTCCTCTATAAAGTCCACAATATAATCCGCTGTGGAAGTGAGCATTTCTTTACCCCATTCCTCTGTTG
>JAHHUB010000066.1 GCA_020024175.1 Oscillospiraceae bacterium
TGGAAAAAGGACTTCCAAACCTTTTGCAACACATTGAAAATGTTAAAAATGTATATCATCTGCCTGTTGTTGTGGCAATTAACCGATTTGTAAATGACAGTAAGGCAGAACTTGAACTTATTGAAAACAAATGCAATGAACTGGGTGTAAATGTGGCACTTTGTGATGTTTGGGCTAAGGGTGGCGAAGGTGGTATTACTTTGGCTGAAGAAGTAGTAAAACTTTGCGACCAGGAAAACAATTTCACATTCTGCTATGACACCGAGATGAGCATTGAAGATAAAATAATGACATTGGTTAAGAACATTTATCATGGTGATGGAATTGAAATATTCCCAGAAGCCAAACGCCAAATTAATCGTTTAAAAGAACTGGGTTATGACAAATTGCCTATTTGTGTGGCTAAAACACAGTACAGTTTCTCCGATAATGAAAAACTTTTGGGAGCACCGAGAAACTTCAATATTCAAATTAAAAAACTGAAACTTTCCGCAGGAGCCGGTTTTATAGTTGTAATCACAGGAGAAATTATGACAATGCCCGGACTTCCAAAGGTTCCAGCAGCTGAAAAAATAGATGTAACTTCCGATGGCAGAATTATAGGACTTTTCTAATCTAAAAGGAGAAAAATAATGGATTTTATGAATGAAAGCTGCAGAGATTTTATTAAAGTTCTTGCATCAAAAGAGCCTGTTCCGGGAGGAGGCGGTGCCTCAGCATTAGTGGGGGCAATCGGAGCAGCTTTGGGAAATATGGTGGGAAGTTTAACTGTAGGAAAGAAAAAATATGCCGATGTAGAAGCTGACATTATTATTCTTAAAGAAAAAGCTGACAAATTACAGGAAGATTTATTAAACTTGGTTCAAAGAGATGCTCAAGTATTTAAGCCTCTTTCCAAAGCTTATGGAATGCCTAAAAACACTCCTGAAGAAATAGCCAAAAAAGAAAAAGTAATGACAGAAGTTTTAAAAGAAGCTTGTGCTGTTCCTATAGAAATTATGGAAAAATGCTGTGAAGCCATAGACCTTATGGAGGGTTTTGCAAAAATGGGAAGCACTATCGCCATATCTGATGCAGGTGTCGGTGTAGCTTTCTGCAAAGCTGCACTTATGGGTGCCAGCCTCAATGTATTTATTAATACAAAATCAATGACTGATCGTCAATATGCTGATGAAATAAACAGGAAAGCAAATACAATGCTGGACAAGTATATTGCAAAAGCTGACGAAATTTATAAATCTGTCAGAGAAAGACTTAACTAAAGGGAGACATAGTTATGGCAAAAATTTTAAAGGGTGCAGAAGTTACTGCCTCTCTTAATCAGTCATTAATTGAGAGAACTGCTAAACTCAAAGAACAAAATATAATACCCACACTGGCAATCGTCAGAGTAGGACAAAGAGATGACGATGTTTCCTATGAAAAAGGTGCAGTTAAACGCTGTCAAAAAATCGGCGTGGAAGTTAAACATTTTATTCTTTCCGAGGATGTAACCGAAGAAAAATTAGCTGATACAATTAAAACAATAAATGAAGATAATACAATTCATGGATGTTTAATATTTAGACCTTTGCCTAAACATATCAATGAAGAAAGAATCAGAAAAATGCTGGCTTCTCAAAAAGATGTGGATGGAATTACAGATGGCTCTTTAGCAGGTGTTTTTTCAGGAACAGGGGAAGGATATCCACCTTGTACCGCTCAAGCCTGTATGGAAATTCTTGACCATTTTGGATATGATATGACCGGTAAAAAAACCGTTGTAATCGGAAGAAGTCTGGTTGTTGGAAAACCTGCTGCAATGCTTCTTTTAAAGAAAAATGCAACTGTTACCATGTGCCACACCAAAACTGTTGATATGCCGGATATTTGCCGTGATGCAGATGTGCTTATTGTGGCTGTGGGAAAAGAAGAAGTAGTAACAAAAGATTACCTTTCTGAAGGACAAATCGTTATTGATGTGGGAATTCATGTAACAAATGAGGACAAGCTGACTGGTGATGTAAACTTTGATGAGGCTGAACCTATTGTTTCCGCTATTACACCTGTACCGGGAGGAGTAGGTACTGTTACCACCTCCGTTTTGGTAAAACACACTGTGGAAGCTGCTGAAAAAACTTTGCATAAATAAAATTATGAATCAGGGATTTTGTATATTGGAGGAGTATCATTTATGATAAAAAACTTATACACTTGTATAGGAAAAGGTTTTGATCCGTACGAAAATTTAGCTTTGGAAGAAGTCCTTTTAAGAAATGTCCCAAAAAATAGCTGTATATTTTATTTATGGCAAAATCAGAAAACCGTTGTTATAGGCAAAAACCAAAATGCTTGGACCGAATGTAAAATTAAGGAACTAGAAAAAGATGGTGGCCACCTTGCCCGCAGGTTATCGGGGGGAGGAGCTGTATTCCATGATTTAGGCAACCTTAATTTCACTTTTTTGATGAATACATCGGATTATGATTTGGATAAACAACTTAATGTTATAATGACAGCAGTAAATAACTTTGGAATTAAAACTGAAAAATCAGGACGAAATGATATTATAACTGAAGATGGAAGAAAGTTTTCAGGCAATGCATTTTATCACAACAGTGATAAATCTTATCATCATGGCACAATAATGATAAATGTAGATAAAGAAAAAGTTGCGGAATATCTAAATGTTTCTGCAGCAAAGCTTGCATCTAAAGGAGTAAAATCAGTAAAATCAAGAGTGGTAAATTTAACTGAATTAAATCCACATATAACCATAGAAAATATGGCAAAGGCTTTATTTAAAGCCTTTGAAGAAGTTTACGGAGGAAAATCCGAAACCTTTGTTCTTGATGAAAATGCAGAGTCTATGATTGCCTCATTAAAAGAAAGAAACGAAAGTTTTGAATGGAAACTAGGCAAAAAAATGCAGTTTGATTTAAAACTGGAAAATAGATTTAATTGGGGTGGAATTGAAATTGAACTTAAAATAGATGAAGGTAAGGTACAGGAAGCTTTAGTCTATTCTGACGCTATGGATGCGGAATTTATAACAAAATTTGCTCCTCTTATGGTGGGAGAAAAGTTTTCATCAGAAAATTTGGCAATTTCTTTAAAAAATTTATCAGACAGCACTTTATCATCATTGCAAAAAGAAATGGCAGAGGATATAATAGAATATATAGGCAATCAAGAATTTTAAAAAAATTAATGAATGGAGAATCAGTGAAATGAATGCATATCAATTAATCGTAATTGGCGCAGGTCCCGGTGGATATGAAGCTGCTATAAAAGCTGCTCAGTTGGGTCTTAAAACAGCAGTTATTGAAAACAGAGATGTAGGCGGCACTTGTCTTAACAGAGGATGTATTCCTACTAAGACACTTCTTCATGCGGCTGAACTTTATAAAGGTGTAAAAGAATTTGAATCAATAGGTCTTTCCACAGAAGGGGTTTCCTTTGATGTTTCAAAAATTCATGCACGAAAAAATGAAGTAGTTGAACAACTTCGCTCAGGTATCGAACAACTTATCAAAGCTAATAAAATTGACCTTTACCGAGGTACAGGTACAATAACAGGACCTCATAATGTAAAAGTTATTTCTGCTGAAGAAACAGTTGAAATCGAAGCTGAAAATATACTTATTGCCACAGGTTCCAAACCCGCCAGACCACCTATTCCGGGACTTGATCTTCCAAATGTAGGAACAAGTGATGAATTCCTGTTTATGGAAGATAAAATGTACAAGGATCTCATCATCATTGGTGGTGGTGTAATTGGTGTTGAATTTGCATCTGTCTATGAAAGTTTTGGATGCAATGTTACAATTATAGAAGCAATGGACAGAATATTGCCTCCGATGGATAAAGAAATTTCTCAAAACCTTGCTATGATTCTTAAAAAACGTGGAGTTAAAATCAACACAGGTGCTATGGTACAGAAATTAGTTGAAACTCCCGATGGTATTGAATGTCATTTTGTACAAAAAGAAAAAGAACAAGTTGTCAAAGCTGATGGTGTTTTGGTATCTATTGGACGTCGTCCCAACACTGATGGTTTATTTACAGAAGAATTTTCTGTAGAAATGGAAAGAGGCCGCATTATTACTGATGAAGAATTTAAAACCAATGTACCTTCTATCAGAGCTATCGGAGATGTTACTTCTAAAATTCAGTTGGCTCATATGGCTTCTGCTCAGGGTATATGTGCAGTTGAAATGATTGCAGGCAAGAATCCATCTATTGACCTTAATGCTGTTCCAGGATGTGTGTATACCAATCCGGAAATTGCTACTGTAGGTATTACTGAAGATGAAGCAAAGGAACAGGGTATAAAGGTAAGAAAGGGCAAATACATCATGTCCGGAAATGGCAAAAGTATCATTGCTCAAGCTGACAGAGGTTTTATCAAGGTATTATTTGATGAAGAAACTGATGTTATTGTAGGTGCTCAGCTTATGTGCATAAGAGCTACTGATCTTATTAGTGAACTTTCCACAGCTATTGTAAATAAGCTTACATCTAAGGATTTGACCAGAGTTATAAGACCTCATCCAACATTTACAGAAGCTGTTACAGAAGCTGTTGAAAGCAGTCATGGTATGGCTATTCATATGGCTCCATCTAAAAAATAACAAATTTTCTTAAATGTGAATAAATAAAGGCAGTATGGACTTTTTGTCCATACTGCCTTTTATACTAAATTTGTATTTTATTACATATATTATGGTGTAAATTATAATTTTTTTGATATATTTACCAAGGTTTAAAAAAATGTTTACAGAATATTGACAGTGAGATTTAGTCATGTTAAAATGAAATTAAATTCATAAAAGTAAATTTAAACGTGTAGTTTAGCATATATTTATACTTAAATGTGTAATTTTCTATTAATTATCAGATGCTTTTTCATTTACATAAAATAAACAGGAGGTAAATTTTAAATTCATAAAGTGGCAATTATGATAAAAGCATATTAATTTTAGAAGCAACGCAAACTAAGCGTTTTAAGTAAGCTAACAAATTTAACAGGATTGGAGATTTAGAAAAACATGAAAAACTTAAAAGTAAAAAACAAATTAATTTTGTCATTTGGTGTATTAATTGTGTTCTCTATGCTAATTGCTGCGATGGGATTTTGGGGTATGAACTCCCTTCATTCAAGAATCAATACTATAGCTGAAAGAACAATACCTAATGTTGAAAGAATTTGGCAAATCCGCAGAAATCTTATGGCTGAAGTTGCAAATCTATCTTTTGCAACACAAACAGATATCCCCGAAAAGAGAGATGCATTTTTAGCAGATGCTGAGAAGAACATTGATGATAACAAAATCTTTTTTAATGAATACAGAAACAGTTCCTCAGTAAATACTTCTTTATTTGCAAAAGTAGATGATTGTGTTAAAAGACAAGAACCTTATCGCAATCAGTTCTTAAGTTTAATTAAAAAAGATAAAAACGCAGCAGTAGAAATACTTATGACAAATCTTGTTCCTCTTTTGGAAGAAGAGGCAGCTCTGCTGCAGGATGTTACAAATGCTCAGTCAAAGATTACTGCATCAAGAAATGACAAAGTAGAAAATTTATATAAATCTATGTTTGTTTCTTCAATCGCTTTAGTTGTATTTGCCTTACTGGTAAGCGGTTTTATTATTGCAAAACTTATGAAAGCTATCACTGTTCCTTTGAATCAAGTAAATGAAGCTTCTGACGCTTTGCTCCATGGTAATTTCAATGTTAATATTACATATGACGGCAAAGATGAATTTGGTGATACTTGTAGAAATATGCAGGATGCTTTTACAGAACTTCGCAGAATTATAGATATGACATCTGATGATATGGAAAAACTTGGCAATGGTGATTTCTCATTCCAAATTACCAATACATTCCCAGGCGAAACAAAACAAATTGAAAAATCCATGCTTAAACTTCTTAAAAATATTAACAACACATTTGTTGATGTTAAAGCATCTGCAGCCCAAATCGGTGCAGGCTCCGAACAGGTTTCTATGGGAGCACAGGCTTTGGCTCAGGGTTCCACAGAACAGGCAGGCAGCATAGAACAACTTTCCAACCAGTTGGGTACTGTTTCCGAACAGGTAGAAGCTAATGCTGGAAATGCAAAAGAGGCAAGTGAACTTTCTACTAAATCAGGTAAACTGGCAGAAGAAACATTGGTAGACATGAAAGAAATGCTTGATGCAATGGGCGAAATTTCCTCCACATCAGAAGATATAGGAAAGATTATCAAAGTTATTGAAGATATTGCTTTCCAGACAAATATTCTTGCACTTAATGCCGCAGTAGAAGCAGCAAGAGCAGGAGATGCTGGAAAGGGATTTGCAGTAGTAGCTGATGAAGTAAGAAATCTTGCAGGAAAATCTCAGGAAGCTGCCAAGGAAACTACTGCACTTATTGAACAGTCATTGACATCAGTACATCGTGGTACAGAACTTGCTAAGATTGCAAATAATACCTTTGTTACTGTTGCACAAAAGTCATCCGAAGTTTTAGGTATAGTAGATAAAATAGCAATGGCATCCAGTGCTCAATCTCATTCAGCAAAAGAAATTGCCAAGGGTATTGAGGAAATTGCAGGAGTTGTTCAAATGAATTCTGCTACCTCAGAAGAAAGTGCTGCTGCCAGTGAAGAACTTTCAGGACAAGCTAATATGCTTAAAGAATTGATTAACCAATTTAATATTGATCCAAACGACAATAACAAAGGTTGTTCCCCAAAAATAGAACAAATGGGAAATAGCTCAATTTCAGACAATAATTTTTCAGATAGCGAATCTAAATATTAACAGAATAATAAAAAAGCTCCTCAGTTGAGGAGCTTTTTTATGTTTAATTTATTTTCATTTTTAAAACCAGGTATTCACTGCCAAAATAAACTTTATCAGAGCTTAAACCTAAATAATCATCACCAAACATCTTATAAATGTTGCCGCTGACATTAAATTCCGGAAGTTTTCCAACCAGTTTTCCGTTTTCCATAAGATAGGCAAGCTGTACTGGTGAAGCAAAATTTCCGTCAGGTGTACAGTCTCCCCCACTCATATCACTTATAAATATAGCTTTTCCGTTACCAATAAGCTCTTTCAGTGTTTTATCGGATTTTTCAATATTTATATCACAAAGTCCCAAAGATGGAACATCATCGTAGGAACCAAATGCACAGGCGGTATTTTCAAAACCGAATTCAGCTTCATTTTTCTTATCACATAACGCTCTTTTTAATATTCCGTTTTCAATAAGGTTTATTTTGTCATTATCAAGAGTGGTACCTTCCATGTCAAAAAATGCAGAACCATATGTTTCATTTGTTCTGTCAGCATATAGGGTAAATTTGTCGCTGAAAAGCTTTTCTCCCATTTTCTCTGAGAATATAGATGCACCCTTGCCTAAATCATAAGCCGAAAGTCCGCTTAAAATCTTATTGCCCACATTATAAAAATTCAAAACTACATGGATATATTCTTCCTTTGGAAGTTCTGCATTTTTTTCATAAGCTGATAAAATTTCATGTGCATCTTTCAAAAAATTTTCACAGTTAAATTTTCTCATTGATGCAATAATACCTCCATCCATAATACCATTGGAATTTTTGTGTTTATATACTATGGAAAGATTATAATAAGTATCATGAAATTCCAAATCTGTTTTTTCGCTGTTGGTAAGTTTTTGAGTGGAATGAATCATGCTGATTTTATTGGAAAAAATAAAGTTTGGATTTTCTTTGCAAAGCTGTGCAAGCATTTTTTCAGATTTTTCCATAAATTCTTTTTCACTGATAGATTCTTCCGCTCTGTCTTCTTTCCTGTTTTTATCAGCTTCTATTTCATAGTTATAAGGAATTTGCAGCTGTAGATTTTCTTCAGCAGTTTTCCAGGTTTCCTCAGTAAGTTCTCCGAAACATCCGCTTACACCTATGCAGCCATTATCATATACACGACAGGCAGATTTAACAGAGTTGTTTTTTCTTATAGAATCAATTTTATTATTGCTGATATTTAAAGTGCTTTTTACCAATTTTATAGTGTATACTTCTTTTTTCATATCAAATCCCCTCCTATTGTACATTGATTTTGTTTACTCTGACATATGGACCACCCATATTCACTTTAAGGGGCATTTGCTCCATTTTGCCGCAGTAGCCGTCATAAGTTTCAACTTCATTGGAAACACCGTCAATGTTGTAAAGTGTTTCCATAACATTTCCTGAAATTACGGATATTCTTACAGGGTCAGTGATTTTACCATCCACTATTTTGTAAGCTTTAATTGGTGCTATGGTAAAAGTAGACATACCTGTACCGTAGGAAAGATTGACAATATAAAGTCCGTCTTTAACTTCTGATATAAGTTCTTCTTTGGTCTTATCTCCCCCACCGATGAATGTATTTGTCATTCTGACAATGGGTTCATATTCAAAACTGATAGCTCTGGCATTGCCTGTAACTTTTTCATCTAAGTCAGCAGCAGTTGTACTGTTATGAAGTCTGTCTGACAGAATACCATCTTTGATAAGATAGGTTTTTTTAGCTTTACAGCCCTCATCATCAAATGGTACATAACCACTGCCTTCATATAAGCCTGTGTCAATAATATTTAAAATATCACTGCCTACACGGCTGCCGATTTTCCATTCACGCTTCATGGTTTCATCACCAATCATAAAATCAGCTTCACTTTTATGGCCGAAACTTTCATGAGCAAATACCCCAGCAACTAAAGGAGAAAGTACACAGGTATAAACACCGGGGATTACAGGTTTTGCATTTTTGCAAAAATCTACATCTTCTATAACTTCTTTTTCAATTATTTCTCTGGTATTTACTAATTGGTCAAAGGAAGATTTATGTATTTTTGACATACTCATATGTGGAATGTTGTTATGTAC